>JBDHGR010000130.1:0-9508 GCA_039589815.1 Gemmatimonadota bacterium
TAGAAGGCTGGCCAGGGGAGGGAGAGAATCCTTCAGACCGTCGGGAGACCGCCGACCAAACCCCCCAAGTCCAACGGAGGGGTAAATGAAGTCCCAGGAGGCTACGGTCGTCGCGACGCTATAGGCAACGGCCCATATCGGGGATGCAGGCCCTCCGACCAAGAGATCCCATCCGAACACAAATGGGCCCTGCCAAGGTCCTCGAGGAGCACCGAGGCAGGACCCACCGTCAACTTGTTCGTGGGTTGCGCTCAGCAGCAACCCCTCCCCGAGTCCCCAGTCGCTTGATCTGAGGCTCCGTCGCTCGGCCCGCAGCCACAAGTTTCCATCATCTGCTTCATGAACGCTGCGGGATCGAACTGTCCCGAGCTGATGCACTCGCAACACCGGCAGCCGTCGGGGCAGCAGCCCGCGGCCTGTCCCTGGGTCTTCTCTGAATCCGTCATGATTCCCTCCTAAGGTTATTGAGTTGACTGTCGTTACTCTGGTGGCCAAAAGTTTTCTGGAGGAAAGCCGCGGCATTCGCCGGGCCGTCCCATCCCACCAGTTGAGTCCGAAACGTCTCGACACTCTCCCGGGCCCCCTCATCAGCCAGGAGCTGGTCAATCGCTTCGAGAACTTCGGTCGCCCCGTCCCTCCATTTGTTCAGTCGGATGGCGAAGCCCTTCCGCACACACGCCTCCAGGTTCGCCTCCTGCTCGGGATGCATGCCCATCCCGACGATGGGCGTTCCTGAGAGGGCTGCATTCATCACGGTGTTTTGACCGCCGTGGATGACCGAGATGTCGGCCATGGGATTGACCTTGTGGGCTGGCAGGAAGCCAGTCACGATGACGTTATCCGGAACCCGGACCTCCTCTCCTTCCAGGAGACCCTTCACCGGAGCGATTACGCGATAGGGCTTTCCACCGAAGGCCTCGATGAGTTCCGCCACCAAGCCTGCCTTCCCGGAGCTGCCCATGGCGAAGTAGATGATGGGTTGGTCGGCGGGCATCTCCGCCACCTCCCTGGGTATCTCAGCGTCGAGTCGGGCCACCAGGGGCCCGACCCAGTGCTTCGAAGGACCCACCTCGGGTAACCCTACCCATTCGGGGATGTCAGCCAAGAGCGTGTGATCGCCTTCGATCAGCTCCAGGAAGTTGTTGAACCTCGGCAGGCCGAAGCGTTTTCCGATCTTGTTGTAGGGCCGAACGGGTATTCCGGTTGTGAGAATCCTTTGGTTGACCCTGGATTCCAGCTTCTCCGGAGAGATGAAGCGGCTCACCCAGTGAAGCCGGTCGGGGTAGGTCTGAAGGCCTGCCTCGTAATACTCTGTGATGCTCGTGGAATGCAGGACGTTGACGAAGGGCACGCCAGCTGCCCGGGCCGAAACCGTCACGCTGAGACACCAGCCGGTGAGCACAGCGGCGGGCCGGATCTCCCGGAAGAGAGCGATCTCGTTCTCGACCCGCGGAGCCAGCTCGTCAGCGGTGAAGTATCCCACCGTGTTCCATGTCTCCCCGCTTAGAACCACCCTCAGCCTGGCGAGCTTCCCGGGAGTCAGCCGAGGCTCCATGTCCATCAGGGCAAAATCCTCTCGCTTGATCAGATCTTCGAATTGCCCTCCGTAGCTGATGAAGAGGACGTCGAAATGCTCTTTAGCCACCCGCGCGATCTCCATCATTCGCCCAGTTTCGGCGAGGTTGTAACCTGCCACTGCAAAGACAAGCGGGCCCATGGGATTCTCCCTGGAGTGGTGAGGCCACCCTCGAGGTGCCTCGTGCGCGTTCAAAAGTGCCGCGTCATTGAAAAACCGAGATAGTCGTCGTTTCGAAGCCCATAAAGCGGATCACCCGAGTCCATCCCCCAGAAGGACCTGGACTCGACGTTCAGCGTCCATCCATTGCCGATCCGCCTCTGGGCCTCCAGAAAGAGGAGCGTGGCCCCGCTTAGACGGTCCACGATGGCGCCACCCAGGATTTGGGTGTTCTGCACGTCGTTCAAGGCCAGCCGCGAACCGATGAAGAGATCGTCCTGGGTTGGGGTGGTGGCATCATTCCCCCGACTGTCCAGGAGGACCTCTGACAGGATGCCCAGGTCGGCGTCCCCGCCGAAGACCTGGTTCAGCGTATACTCGAAGCCGCCGACCATGGCCCAGTGCCGCGAATCGGCCCGTCGGGTCAGGCCTTCGAACTTCCAGAGCCACCCGCCATGCGTCCACTGGACGTCCAGGCTCGTCTGGTGAATGAGGTCGTAGTGTGGGACCAAAACGGGAGAGCCCCACACGGGAATATGAGGCACCAGCCGTGGCTCCCGCCCCGTCCCGGAGAAGTGGGAAAGGCCCAAGTCGAATTCACCCAGGGAGTGAGACCACCGGACCGCCCAGTCGACCCTTCCCTTGCCACGAGAGGACTCGTACACGGCCTCCTTGGTGCTGATCGGGAAGGGCGCCCGCAGGCGACCTTCAAGACCTGGGAACGTCCGCTCCCGGAACCCGGTCAGCGCGAAGAAATCAACCGTGCCCCAGGAGTTGACCAAGGCCAGATTCACCATGGGCTGACCCAACTTTTCCTCGCCATCCGGACTCTCCACCAAATCGGTCTGGTTGATGACGTCCACCAAGTGGAGGGACTCCGTCACACCCCAAAAAACCCGCCGAATCCCGAGGCGAAGCTCCCATTTGTTCCAGGCTCGCTCCCAGGAAAGGGTCCGGATGTCTACGTGGGTGCGTTTATTGTCCACGAGATCGACCCGTACGAACGGTTCGAAGGCGAACATCTGACGACCACCCTCAGCATCGAAATAGAGTTCTGGATGCAGGGAGAATGACAAATCTCCGCGACCCTGGATGTCCGACAAGGGGCTCGCGAGAAACCCACGGAACTCGAGAGATCCCTGCCCCCCCAATGACACCTGACCCGCCACTGGCGTGGCCGCCACGCCCAAGGCCAGAAGCCCCGCCAACAGGATCACCAACAGCCCCGCGGCCATGCTTCCCTGTCGTGGCTCTGCGAGCTTGGATTTCATGGCTCACCTCACCCGCGTGAGGCTGTTCCTGTCGAAATCCCGATCGGTCAGGCCAGTCCCAAAAGCGTAATCCCCTAACACGAGTGTCGTGCTCTTTCCGGTCTGGTGGTTCACCATCTCCATCCGCTCCGACCTCCAGAACCGCCCTGCAAACTGTTGGTAACCGTGGATGGTTAGCGTCTTCAGTAGCTCGTTCCTGCGGTCGTAATAGTCCACCTTCAGGACCCGGTACTCCTCCTGGTCGAACCACACCATCTGTCGTGTGTACCCGGAGGCCGGGTCGACCGGATAGCGCTCCAACCGCCAGGTCAGCGTTCCGTCGAGCAACTCTTCGTCGAGGAATCGATACGTGTACTTCTCCACTTCCTGCGACGAAAAATCCTCGTAGGCGAACTCGCTACCCATGAAGGGACCTGCCTTGTTGTTCGACGCGATCCGCTTCACTCGCCGGAGCGCTGGAAGGTAGAACCACTGATCGTCGCTTCCGGTCCTGTGAGCGAATGAGAGCAACGCGGTACCGCTCACATCCCGGGGCTCGTCGAATACCACGAGCATCTTGTCGCCGTCGTCTTTTACCTCAAGGGTCTTCATCCGCATCTGGCGAGTGCTCTCCTCACCGTGACGGTTCCTGAGTACCATGCTCAGCGTTGCAGTGAAATCTCCAAAGCCAGTGTCCCGACGGTCCGCCTCGCGGGCGATCTCGAGTCCTAGGGCCTCGGGGCTCAACAACGAGGCTGCTGGGCCTTCAGTCGAAGTCGCGCCCGGTCCAACCTCCCCGCCATTCTGTGCGTCGAGGCTCATGGGAGGGATCGCGAGGGATCCCAGGGCGATGATGCCCAGGGTCCCCATGTGCCGGCGAAGTCTCTTGGTCTTTTTCATCGTATCATCTCCGGACCCCGCCTCAGGCGGGAGTTGGGTTGAGTTCTTGGCTCCCCTTAACCGACCGGCGCGCCGCTCGCTTTGCGGCTCTGGCGGCCAGCCACTCATCGAGGTGAATGAGAAGCGGGGGGAGGAAGAGGAAGTCCGTGGCCAGGGCCAAGGCGATGGTCACGGCGGTCAGCTTGCCCATGCCTCCGTTCAGGTCGAAGGCCGACTGGGCAAGGATAGCGAAGCCGATGATGAGTATGACGGAGGTGAATAGGAGTGCCGTGCCCACGGACGAGAAGGCGTAGCGCACTGCATCCTGGGCGCCGAGGCCCTTCTCGCGCCGGGCACGGAGGTACTTCGAGAGAAAATGGACCGTGTCATCGACGACGATGCCGATGGTCATGGTCACAACCATGGTGAGCCCCATGTTCACACGCCCGACCATCAACCCCCAGAAACCGAACGCCATGATCGCCGGAACGATATTCGGCAGCAGGCTCAAGGCCCCGAGCGTCTTGCTCTTCAGGGCCAGTACCAGGACGGCGGACACCAGCAGAAAGGCGATGAGGGTCCCGGTGATCATCTTGTCTCTGTTGCGCTTCATGATGTGAGAAAACACGACCGTGGAGCCCGCGCCCGTGGCAACCATGTGGCCTGGAGCGTTCGCCAGGAGCCATTCACGCCCGGCGTCTGCGATGGCGCGAACCTCTACGGTGGTGAGGTCCCCTTTGAGCACCACCGAGACCTTGGTTGCGGACTTGTCCACATTGATCTGGTCGTTGAGGTCGAGCCCATAAGGGAGCGACATCTCGTAGAGCAGGAGGTATTGAGCGGCCAGATCCCGGGTTTCGGGAAGGGAGTAGAAGGCCGGATCGTCCCCGTGCATGCTGCGGTTGAGGCGCTTCATGACCTGTGTCAACGAGGTCACCTGAACCACGCCGGGACGGGTGCGATACCACTCGGCGAACTCGTCCAGCTTCCTCAGATAGGCAGGATCGCTGATGCCCCCGCTCTCCGCGGCTTCCACGGAGAAGTACACGGTGTAGATCCCTGTGAGGTTGTCCGTGGTGAAGTCCGTAGCCTGCCGGAAGGGAACCGACGGGTCGAAGTACTCCAGAAAGTTGTCGTTCAGCTCGTTCCGAGGGACGAAAAAGCCCAGTGCGAGGACGGTGACCGTCGATCCCCAGAGGAGGGGCCGGCGGCGGCTCACCACGAATCCTCCCAGCCGATCCATTATCGTGGACCCGGTGGACCTCGCCCGTCCTGGCCGGACCGGAAGGATCGACATCAGCGCGGGCAGGGTCGAGACGGCGAGAATGAAGGCCACGACGACGCCAACCGCCGTCATGTTACCCAGATGACGGAACGGGGGAGAGTCCGAGAAGTTCATGCTCAGGAAGCCGATGGCCGTCGTCAGGGTGGTGAGGAACACGGGCTGCAGGTTGACCCGGAGACTCTCGACGATGGCGTCCTGCTTGCCACGGCCGAGGCGCATCTCGCGGAGCATGGTCACCAGGATGTGAACGCTGTCCGCGACGGCGAGGGTCATGATCATGGTTGGTGCCATGGAGGAAGGGGGCGTGAGCGGCGCTCCGCTCCATCCCGTCAGGCCGAGAACCGTCGCCATGGACGCCCCGATGACCAGCACGGTGGCGAACGTCCCGCTCACCGAGCGCAGCAGGAGGAGCGTGGCCAGGATGATGGCCCCATACATGAGAGGCATGAGCGTCTCCATGTCCTGCTGGGAGTGCTCGGAGAAGGCCAGGGACATCACGGCATCGCCCGTCAGGCGAACGGTCAATCCCGGATAATCAGCCTGGATCCTGGCTGCGGCGGCCAAAGCAGCCTGGCCGGACGCGGCCTTCTCGGTAACGGCCTCACCGGGAAACTGGAGCCTGACGTTGACCCCCGTAACATGTCCCTCGGCTGAAACGAGGCGGTTCACGAGGAGCGGCTCGGAAAGGGCCACCCGACGGGCCTTCTCCAGCTCCTCGGGAGAGGCGGATGCTGCGTCTGAGATCAGGTCCTGGACCAGGAGATCGTCTCCGTCGGCCTCGGTGTGCTGAAAGTTGGTCAGGCCATCGACGCGTTGGGCGAAGGGAATCTGCCAGGCCTCCCGCACCAGATCCTCCACGGCGGCCAGCGTGTTTCGCGTGAAGACGTCTCCGTCCTCTGACGCCAACACGAAGAGGATGTTGTCCGTCTTGGTGTAGATGTCCTCCAGGGCCTCGAACGCTTCGAGTTGGGGGTTATCCTCGCTGAAGAAAAGTCGGGAATCGTCGGAGAATCCCAGATTGCGAGCCCCCCTGCCAGCGGCGAGTACGACAAGGACCGATAGAATCAGGATGGGAATGCGCCACCTCAGGACCCAGCGTCCGTAGAACACGGCTCGGTCGTTATTGCCTTCTATCTGGTTCATGCTTCTTTCCCCCTGATCGGGAAGTCCATCTGCATACATACCGGTCGGTATGTTCTACAGGTAAAAAAAAGCGGCTTCATCAGCAGGCCTCGCAGCCTTCTGTGGCGCCCTGCAGCTCAACGACCGGCAGCGACTGCTTCGGAGCCTGGGGACGAAGGCTCTCGAGAAACGCGTCCAGCATTTCCAGGGACTGCCGGCCGGGTTCAAAACTCTGTGCGTTTTTCATCATCCCCACGGTGCCCTCCACCGCCGCCACCAGGAAGGTCGCCGCGCTCTCCGGATCGATGTCCGGCCGTACCAGGCCGCGCACCTGTCCGTTTCGCAGCACGTCGGCGAACCCGCCCCTCCATTCACCAAAAACCTCTCCGCAGCAGTCGCGAAAATCCTCGTTGATGGGGGACATCTCCTGAGCCAGGTTGTTCAGGGCGCATCCCAGCGCCATATAGTCGTTCTCCAGATCCTTGAGCGAGCCGGCCAGCACCGTGCGAATCGCCGTGATGGGATCGTCGCAACATCCCAGCGGCATCACCCAATTCGACCGGATCTTCCCAGCCACGACCTCGTTCACGACCGCTAGGCCAAGGGCAGCCTTGCTCGGGAAGTGGTGGTAGAGAGCGCCTTTGGTTACACCGGCCTTCTTCAAAATCCGATCGAGGCTCGCCGATTGGAACCCGTTCCGATGAATCTCATGAGAGGCGGCTTCGAGAAGCCGTCTTCGCGTCTGTTCTGGGTTTCTGATCCGGGTCATTTTTAACTCGTTTTCGCGGCCAGCGGTGCGGCGTCTTTCGCCAGTCCCTTTCGGGTCATGGAAATAACATACCGACCGGTATGTATCTTGTCAAGGTCCGAGGGGAACCCGAGGCCAGGTGGTCCGCTAGGCTGCGGACCGTAGACCGACCGGGCATCTGACTGCTCGCCAGCCCTCGAAGCCCTCTTTCATGTTGTAGACCCTGGCGAAGCCCTGCTCTTCCATCACGGTGACGGCCTCCGCGCTCAAACCTCCACGATCGCAATAGACCAGGTATGTCTTGTTCTTATCGAGCGTGCCCAAGGCCTCTTCAAAGCTGAAAGGGGATACATAGTTGAGATTGACCGCATCCGCCACGTGCGCAGCCGCGAAGCGGACGGGAGATCTCAGGTCCAAAACGACTAGGTCTGGATCGATCTTTTTCGATTCTATCAGTAGCCAAGCCCCCGTGGGATCGATGTCTTCAATGAACCCGGGCCCGGCTACCTCAATGATCTCTGAACCCGCCACCTCTCCGCGATCCGCCAATCGGGCTGTCTTGATCCACATGCTCCACCTCCCGGCGTAATCTGTTGATGAGCACATTCCTTCTCCTCTCTTTCCTATAGACGAAACCTCCCTCCTGAGGGATACACCTTCGCACGACATAGCCCCAACGGCCGAAGGTTCCGTGAAAAAGCACTTGGAGCGGAAGCTGGGAGTGAGTGACAAGGGGGTCCTGGAGCTAATGGCCGTGGGCGACCTGTTCAGCGGTCTAAACAGATTCCGGGAGGGACTCAGGGTCGAGCCTGATGAAAAGCCCTGGTACGGGTGAGCGTGAATACAAGAATGCCGGGAGCTTTCGAGTGGTCTCTTCCCCGAGAGATTATCCACCTAGTTCGCATTGGGGGCAATCTCTGGGTGACCGCAGAGCCTACCCGTGGGTAGCGAAAGCTCCAACAAGCGCGAAACTGCCGGCCTTTTGCCGGGATTTGGCCTATTTGACTGAGACCTTCTATGGGGCCTGAAAAGTCAAGCTTCTCGGCCACGGACACACGCTCCCCGAGGGGCAGGTGGAGGTGGTTTCTCCTTGTCCCTGTCAAAGTTCCGGTCCGGCGGCTCCGCATTGCGGCGTCGAGGGCCTCTTTGCCCTCTGACTACCTTCTATCCGTGTCGGCGCTGTCTTCGGCCGAGCACCCTATTCTCTGTTCGCTCGAGGGCGACTGAGGAGCCTGGTGGGGGCGGCTCCATCTGATAATCGGTCGAGGCACCTTCCCTCGTGACCCGGTCCCATTACGGCACGCCCCCTCCCGCACCTTGTTTTCGCGTTGCCGACTTAGGTCTTGGTGCCAGCCCCTTCCGGTAAGGCTCCCGTTTCCAGGTAACGCCACAACTCCACCAGGAGCTTCCTGGCCAGCGCCACGATCCCGATCCGTCTCATCCGGCTACTGCCTCGGCCGTACTTCTCCTGATACCACTGGCTCAGGGCACTTTCCGGCTGAAATCGCAACCAACCCCATGCGATCTCGATGGCCATCCCTCGTACGTGGCGGTTGCCCGCCTTGTCGATCCCTCGCTCCTGGTCTAGATCCCCGCTCTGATTCGGCGTCGGCGCGAGCCCCGCCAGCCCCCCCACCTCCCTGCGGTTTCGGAACTCCCGCCACCCGAAAAACTCCATCACATACAGCCACGCACTGTTCAACCCAATGCCCCGGATCTTCTGAAGCTGCCGCACCATTTCCACGGCCGGATCCGTCGAGGTCTTCAGCTGGGCTCGCCGCTCCGCCTCCACCTCCCGAATCTGCCCGTTCAGCCACTCCATCTTGGTCCACTCCCGCTTCAGCCGTCTCTTGAGCTGGTCCGGGAGCGGAAGTCCGTCCCAGAGAACCAGCTCTTCCAGAAACCCATCAAACCCGGTCCTTAGCTCCACTTCCAGCACACCCTGGGTGGCCAGGTGGGCCTTGATCCGGTTCGTGACCCGGGTCCGGTCCACCTTCAGTTTCCCGAGCTCCCGATGCAGATGCCGCGCATCCTCCGCCTCCGGGCTCGGCACGCGAACCACGCTCCACACCCTCCTTTCCCCTCCCCAGTACCGGATCAACAGGCGCAGCAACGCTCCCAGGTCTAAGCGGTCCGTCTTCCGCCGCCTCTTCCTCCTCTTCACCTCGATACTGGAGGAATCCACCACGTGGCTCACCACTCCGATGGACTCCAGGAACCGATGAATCCAGAATCCGTCCCGTCCCGCCTCGTAACAGCTCACCACCTCAGTCTCGTCCCTGAGGCCGAAGCGCCGCCGCGCGCGCCTGATCTCGTCCTCCAGGCGGTCCATATCCCCGGCCTTCACCACCCGCTCCCGGGGCCGTTTCCCCAACCCCGTCCCGAATCCCAACTTCCACTCCCGCCGCCCCAACTCCAGCGCGAGAAAGAGAGCTCGGGTATCTTTCCCATTGCGGGCCGTCTCTGCCTTGTTCATTGCTCCTCC
This sequence comes from Gemmatimonadota bacterium, assembly GCA_039589815.1. GTDB lineage: Bacteria > Gemmatimonadota > Gemmatimonadetes > Longimicrobiales > Gaopeijiaceae > JABDNZ01. The sequence continues at coordinate 9,505 of JBDHGR010000130.1, forward strand.
CTGG
>JBDHGR010000131.1:0-11228 GCA_039589815.1 Gemmatimonadota bacterium
GTTACTGGCTATCGGGTTGACGTGTTGGGTTCTCCTGGGACGTCGCCGTGAGTTGAGCGGTTTTCAGTCCAAGTTTACCCTCTTTCTGAGCATCTGTGTTTTGCCGTTTCCGGTGATGCTCATGAATACCGCGGTAGGGCTGGAGCAGGCAAAACAAGTGGATTTCTGCTCATCTTGTCATGTGATGAGGGACTTCGTGGGGGATATGCAGAACCCCACCAGCACGCGCCTTGCAGCCCTGCATTATCAGAATCGATACATCCAGGAAGACCACTGCTATGTCTGCCATACCAATTACGGCCTCTTCGGTACCTTAGAGGCAAAGATCGGGGGGATTTCCCACATCTGGGAGGAAACCACGGGCACGTATGAGCTCCCCATTCAAGCCAAGGGTGGCTACCAGTTTACGGTTTGTCTCAACTGCCATGGTTTATCTGCAAAATTCGCCAAGAATGATCTCCATCAGACGGTCATAGGCCAGGTTCTGGCCGGTGAAACCGCCTGCACCGATTGCCATGATCTGAGCCATCCGGCTCCGGCGGAGAGGGGTCGACCATGACCAGGCCAGGGCCAGTTCACCCTCACGAGAAACTTCTTGTTTTGGCGGGCATTCTGACGCTGTTCGGGTTGGGAATCGGAATCGTATACGTCCTTTGGTCCACTCCCTACACCATGGTGGCGTTCCTGGGCCTGGGCCAGATCACGATCGTCTCAGGGGGTGTAATCTTTCTGACCGTCATCCTCCTCGACGTGAGAGCCCGCCTCCGGAGCGTAGTCGAAGAAGGGTTCAGGGCAGGCGAGACCGTTTTTCGGCAAGGTGATTTCCCCGAAAGGCTTTACCTGATCGGAAAGGGTGAAGCAGAGGTGGTCCGGGAAATCCCCGGCGTCGAGGATATCCCTTTGGCAAGGTTGAATCCCGGCGAGTTTTTCGGAGAGATGGGAATCATGGGAAACACCCCCCGGTCGGCCACCGTGAAGGCGGCCACCGAGTTGGAGACCTTGTCCATTCATCGGTCCTACATCGGTCCGATGATTTCGTATCTCCCCTCCTGGCAGGAGAAGATCCGGGAAGAGTATGCACAACGCACTGCCATGAACCGAGCTGCGGGGTTCATGGATACGCCGGGGGATGAACCATGAGTCAACCGATCAAACCTGGCCTGAGTCGGGTCTGAAGGAGGTTGGAGCACGGATCATCCGATAGACCTCCTCCGCCACGTCTGGTACTCGAAGGTTACGGTCTCGCCGGACTTACGGTCCATTCCGGATGCTCTCTCGGTGGTCGCCGTATCATTAAAAAACGGATCGACCTCAGGGAAAGTCGAATCCCCGTCGTAGTCCCGGTCCAGGCGTGTAAGCTCGAGGGTGTCGGCAATGTCGATACCCAGCCGATAGATGCTGGCGCCTCCGCAAATGAATGCCTGCTCCGCTTCCAGGTCGCGGACATAGTCCATCGCCTCGTCGAAGTCCCGGAAAAGAGTCACCCCCTCCGGTTCATAGTCCGGATCCAGGGTGAGCACGATGTTCTCTCGGCCAGGGAGGGGCTTGTACTTCGGGTGCAGTGATTCGTAGGTGACGTCGCCCATGATGCAGGGCGAGCCCATGGTGAGCTCGGTGAAGTGCTTGAACTCCTCCTTGATACTCCACGGAATGTCAGAGCCGCTCCCGATCACGTAGTTATTTGCGGCACAGGCGATCATCACGATTTCCGGCATTTGGGCTCCCCCTGATCGTTCACCTCACGTACCGGGGCAGGTCCCTAGACCGCCACCTCGAACTTGATGCGCGGATGGTGCTCGTAACGCTCCACACGACTGTGCTCGTAACGCCAGTCAAAAAGCGAAGTGAAGGGTTCTGTATGGATTGTCGGAAGCTCGTACGGCTCTCTGCCCAACTGTTCGCGAATGCCATCAATATGATTGACATAGATGTGGGTGTCAGCCAGGAAACCCACAAGCCGCCCCTCATCCAAACCCGCTTCCCGGGCCAGGAGGTGAAGAAGCAAAGCGTAGCTCGCGATGTTGAACGGCAACCCCAGGGCGACATCAACGGAACGTTGGTTCCATAGCAGGTTCACCCTTCCATCGGTGACGGTCACCTGGAAAGAATAGTGGCAGGGCGGGAGGGCCATGCGGTGGAAGTCTACGGGGTTCCAGGCAGACACGATCATGCGCCGATCGTCCGGGTTCTCTTTCAGCTTTTGCACAACAACCTGCAGCTGGTCGACGCCGTCCCCGTCGGGGGCACCGTCCCAGGACCGATACCCGGCCCCGAAATTGCGCCACTGCCACCCGTAGATCGGCCCGAGCTCTCGTTCAGCGGCCATCCGGGCTCTGGTCTCGTCGTCGTGGCCATAGGGGACCTTTTCCGGACTGCACCACTCGTCCCAGATATGGTTGTTGCGTGACCGTAGCCATTCCTTGTCGGTGGTGCCCTGGATGAAAAACTCTAGTTCCGACGCCACCAGCCTGAGCGGCACGGTCTTGGTCGTCAGGAGAGGAAACCCCAGAGCCATGTCGTGCTCGAACATCATGCCCGGCACCGTGATGGCATCCACACCTGTCCGGTTCTTCTTCGTCCAACCGGTGTCGAGAATGGTACGGACAATATCGAGGTAGGTTTTCATGTGTTGGAGATTACTCGAGTGCTTCGGGCGCGAACGGGATACGGCCAAGGGTAAACAGCAACCGGTAAACGGCACAAGGCCGGAGAAAACCGTGCCCTGGGCTTTTCGGCCTGCCTCGGGTGTTTGATGGAGGTCCCCTGGGGGAAACCATGGCCAACCTCCCTGAAGCCTCGTTGCCGGCCGTCGCCTTTCGGTAGATTATGATCGATTAACGGCGTTATCCAAAAAAGGGTACGCTGATTCTCATCTTTTCAGAGAGGGAGCCATGCTCCGTTTCCGTGGTAGTCTCAGGCCTATCCTTCCGGGCCTCCTGCTCACCCTTCTTCTCCTGATACCCGGTTGTGCCGGCGAGGAATCTGCGACCGAGAATCTCCCGGGCCGTGCCATAGCCAGCGAACTGCTGGAAACCGAAGCCGGAGAGGCTCTCGCGGCGGTCCTTGTCGAGGCCGGAGAGACTGATCGCCTCGTTTTCGTCCACACGGGAGCCGACTGGTGAGGTTGGTGTCGCCGGCTGGAAGCCTGGCTCGTGCGGGAAGACATCGAACCCATCTTCACCAAGGACTTCGTGGAGGTGAAGATCGACGAAGCGATGGGGGGATTCGAAGAGCTCATCGACTTTCTGGGTGGGGGGGGATCTGGCTTTCCCTGGCTGGTCGTACTGAGGCCCGACGGCGGTGCGGTCATCGATTCCAGGGACCCCGAACGGGGGAACATCGGGTCTCCCATTACCGAGTGGGAGATCGAACATTGGAACGTCATGATGCGTGCCTCCGTCAAACGCATCACGGAAGCGGAAATCGAGTATATGGGCGAGACTTTGGCGGAGGACAGGGGAGAAGAGTAGGAGAATTCGCTGGACAGTGATGAAAGGTGAAAAAATGGCGCGTGCTGCTTCCGGGCGGCCCGCGCCTTTTTCACCAAAAGGCCCAGGGGGGACGCACCTATCTCACTCTACCCCCGGCGTCGGTGATCCAAAGGAAGCCTCCGCTTCCGGAACCTCGAACAGGTCGATCCTGCCAAACTGTCTGCGGTGGATCAGTAGTGGCTCGACCTCGGACTCCCAGAACGTCATCAGTTCGTCGAGTCGTTCGCGCGCCTCGGGGTAGGGGTTGAGCCAAGGGTTCCAGTTCCACTCATTCCGGAGCCATGGCAAACGGCCGAGGTCTGTCACGACGTACCGGAAATGGCGGTCACGCAGATATGTCACCGGCGATTCGCCTCTCGCAGCTCCATCGCGAAGCAGCACCAGATTCACATAAAAAGGGTCGCTGTAGTACGGACGGTCCAGGAAATAGGCTCGGCTCTCGAAGATATAGAACACCCCCGCGTCCGCAGGGGCCAACGCCATGGTGTCCTCGGCTTCCAATGATAGAATGGCCTCAGTGACCTCCCGGTGGGCGTGGGCGCCTGATTCGCGTTCGAAGTATTCACGCGTCTCATAGCCAAGAAACCCTGGCAAAGAGTGCCCCACCACCGCGCGATGATCCATCAAGATCGATGCCAGACAGAATGTCGCGAATGTGAAGACGAGGGCCTTTACGACGGACCCCAGGAATTGGCGACCGGCGGCATTTGCCCACTCCACAACGGCTTCTAGCGCCGTGGCCGTCACAAAAGCAAGCAACGGCAGTGCAGGAAAGAGATACCTCGTCAGCGGTGCGGTAAATAACCAAGCGATGTAGAACCCGATTCCGTATACTGCCACCGCACGTAAGGCGGGGCGATCCCGAAGGAGAAACGGCACCATCAGGAGAGCCGGGACGTAGAAAGGATCTAGGAATCCGTCGAAAGTGGTCGTCGGGTACGCACCGTTGATGAACGCAAACACGGGGAGGAGCACCGCCGTAACGGGTCCTGGCCGCGTCATGAACAGATCCTTCCACTCGGCCATTGCGGCGAACCGCGCGACCTCTGATGGATCAGGTGTGAGCCAGCCGGGAGCTAGCCCCGGCGCGAACAGGAAGATCGGTTCCGTGCCGTAGAACCCATTTCGGAGAGCGATCGGTAGGTAGGCAAGTGCCGCGAACACGGCGAAGGGCACAATTACGCGAAACCGGACAGCCTTAACGGCGAGAGCGTAGGCTGCAAGCGCGATCAGGCCGACGACCACATTGAGCGCCTGGAGCTTCCCAGCAACAGCCGCACCCAGGAACAGACCCGAAAGCACCATCCAACGGTCCCGGAACGGGGAGTCTTCCCGCAACATCGCGTCAACCCAGATGACGACCGCCGCAAGCCCGAAGAACCCCCAATAGAACTCTACATTCGCACGCTGAACGGCGTGTAATACGCTCCATTGGATGATGAACAGAAGCATTGCGGTTCGTCCGACCCACGTCGATGCATGCCGGGCGAGGAACCACCGAAAAACGACAAGCATCATCCCGAAGTAGAACGCGTGCAGGAGCTTTGGCAGCCAATCCGACCCCAGCAACATCAGCAGAGTGTACTGCATCGACATCGCAGGCGGGAAAGAGTGGAAATGGTTGGAAAAATCCCGTGCAAAACCTCCTGCTGCGATGTACTGCTTCGGCAAGGCAAGGTGGTAGCTCAACGGATCGATGTACATCGGGGGCGTGAGTGCCAGAAGACCGTAAAGCAAGAGAAAAGCGATCGCGAACCGACCGCTCGCGTTCGCCGGGAACCGAAGCGGTGCCGCCCATAGGGCGCGGACCAGGTCAGTGTGGTCGCGCAGGAGGAGGAGAAGCGGCACGAGTACGACGAGACCCGCCGAAGTCGGCGAGAGGATTTGCATCAGCGCCAACACCGTGATGGCGGAATAGACCCATACAAATCCCACCCCAAGCGCGAAGGCGGTATGCGCCCAGGGATCTTCTACACGGATCCCCACCAGACGGAGGACCCGTGCTCCCACCCCGGCGGCCGATAGGCTTACAAGCGAAAGAATGAAGAGGTCGACGATACGGAGTAAGAGAGTCGGCAGGGCGCCGAGTAGGCCCGTAGCCATGCCGACGTACCACCCGATGCCAATCCCCCCCCAAACGCACAACGCAATCGCCGTGCCGCTACGCAGAGTCCCGGCTAGTCGGAAGGACATCATCCGGACTCGCCAAAGGTTCTGGGCATCAGCGCCACGTGACCTTTTCCAGCCAAACCTGGAACCAATAGGCGAGGCCCCACCGCACTACCTGAAGTTTGCGATCCCCAGCGATCCGCTTTGGTTCGTCTCCCGGGATCTCGGTGACCCTCAGGCGTCGCTTCGCGGCCCGTACTGATAGTAGCGGTTCGCAGCCCATGACGGTTCCAAACCACCGCTCCTGCCGGTAACTCTCGTCCAGGTGCAGGTCGAGTTCCGTGAAGAGGTCCCGACGCCAGGCCCGGTAGATAACCATCGCGTCGGTATAGCTGCCACCGTGCAGCTTGTTGATCGTCTTGGTGAAGAGCCAGTTCCCGAAGGCCGTCATGGCGTCGTCATCTTCGCTGTGCGCGCCTTGTGCATACCGGGAAACGATGACCATGTCGAAGCCCTCCCGCATCTTTTGAATCAGCGGGGGGATCAGCTCAGGAATGCTGTTCCCGTCGGGACTGAATGTGATGACCATATCGCCCTTGATGAGCGGGAAAGCCTCGATGTACGCATGGCGAATCCCAGGCTTCTTCTGCACATAGACCTCATAGCCCAGTTCCCTGGCCACATCTGCGGTACCATCTTCTGAGCCGCCATCGACGACGAGCACCTGATCGATTCCTGACACGTCGACCCGCGGCATGATTACTCTCATCCCCTCGGCTTCGTTCAGGGTGGGCACCATCAGAGTTACGGTGGGGCGCGGTTCCACGGTGGCTCCGTTCACCGACAGGCGGCGTCGAGGGTGTCGCGAAGGTGATTCAGCTGTGGCGATAGATCAGAAGGCGCGTTACCGACGAAGAATCCTCGGTCGTGTGCGATCTCGGCGTTGGTAAGGGACCCTGCAATTTCGTGATCGAAGTGCCGAATCGCATCATGTCGCGTAAAGCAACCGCCGGTGATGATCCGGTACGCGATGTCACCCTGGTCGAGGTGGGGCAGCACGTCGCTCCGCTCCATCGGCAGATCCGGGTTGAGCACGATCGTGAAGCTGAAGCTCGAACTCGCGCCGTTCTCGCGCTGGACCAGGAAGCGGGGATCATCGGCGAACAGTGACTGGAATAAGGCAAGGTTTCGACGCCGCTGGTCCAGCATCTGGCCGAGCCGGTCCATCTGCACGATTCCCACAGCACCGGCGAACTCCGTAGGGCGAAGGTTGTAGCCGGGAAACAGAAACCGGTACGCCTCGAAGAAGTCGTCCTGCCGTGGTTGGAAAATCGGGCTCCCGGGGCCCAGATCGCGTGTCCAGCCATGAGCCCGGAAGGTACGGCATAGGTCTGCCAACTCCCGATCGTCGGTGATGACCATGCCACCCTCAGCCGTACTGATCTGGTGCGAGAAGAAGAAACTGAAGGTGCCGATGTCCCCGAACGTACCGGTAAGACGCCCGCCCAACCTGGCACCCAGCGACTCGCAGTTGTCCTCGAGGAGGGCGAGACCGTGTTGTTGGCAGAGATCGTAGATGCGGTCGAGGGGGGCAGGGTTGCCGAGGATGCTCACCGCGGCCACCGCGCGTGTGCGTGGGCCGATGGCAGCTTCCAGGGCATCAGGATCGATGTTGAGGGTTTCCAACTCGATATCGACGAGTTTGAGCCGTAGGCCGTACTGCTGGAAAGGCGCGTAGGTCGTCGACCAGGAAACGGCTGGCACCAGCACTTCGTCTCCGCGCTGGAGGGGTTGTTTTTGTCTGTAACAGAAAGCTGCAACGGCAACGAGGTTTGCCGATGACCCGCTGTTGAGCATGACCGCATGTGCCTTGCCGTGATATTCGGCAAAAGCTTCCTCGAAAGCGGCGCATTTCGGGCCCATGGTGAATCGCCTGCTCGTGATCACCTCCTGGAGGGCGTTGATCTCGTCAGCTCCCCAGGTATCGGCGGCGAGCTCGTAAAACACGTCGACCTCCTCTTCAGATGGCGACGACCGGGCGATCTTCGAGGGCCCGTCGCGGCAGGGGCATGCGACGCATCCGTTCGATGTGGTCGACGACGGGACGTCCGAAGGTCTGTTCGATCCGCTGCAGGTAGGCCGGAGTCTGGAAATAGGTCTGAAACGACTCGTCACGAAAGCGCAGAATGTCAGCTGACGACAGATGCGGGTTGGGGAGCGGGAGCGCATCGTACCCGTGTTGTGAGTAGTCGTGCCATTGAGTGGGTAACGCCCATTGGTTACGTACCGCATCCTCATACAGCCCACTGCCAGGATATGCCATCGCGCTATAGAAGTTGGCCCATTCGGCGTTGATCTCGAGAGCAAGGTCCAGTGTTTGTTGCATGCGTGGATGGGTATCGTCCGGCAATCCGAAGATATAGTTGCCGAGGACATAGATTCCCTGTGACCGAATCCGGTCGCATGTCTCGATGATGACCTCGTCGCTGAACGACTTGTTCGCGCCGTCCCGGACGGTCGAGTTCGCCGCCTCGATCCCGAGCGCCAACCACCGAAAGCCGGCACCCCGAAGACGCTCGAGGAACTCGTCGCGTACTGTGTCCACCCGTGCGTACGCCCAAATGTTGAGATCGTAAGAACGCGCCTCGAGCAGTTCACATATGCCAAGAACGTGTCGCTTATTGAGGACGAACATCTCGTCAACGAACTTGATGTTCTTCACCCCGTGGTGCTCGACGAGGTGGTCGATCTCGGCCACCACCACTTCTGGGCTCCACATCCGGTACGAGGGCTTTCCAAACGGTGCGTTGATGCAGCAGAAGCTACACTTGTACGGACAACCCAGGCTCGTGTGGATCGATGCGTAGGGAGTACGGTCTTCTATGTGGTCGAAACAGTGCCAGTTGTGGGCCCGGTACTTAGACATATCCAAGAGGTCCCACCCGCCCGGCGGCATGTCGTGGTCCAGATCACCGATCAGCGGTTCCTTCGCCGTCGGTCGGTGAAGGGATCCATCCGAAGCGCGCCACCAAAGGCTGGGGATTGACGAGAAATCCGGAGATCCCTCTCTAAGGGCCCTCGCCACCGACACGATAGTCGCGGGACCCTCCAGGTCCACGACGAAGTCGATGGACTCCTCCCGCATGGTGCGCTCGGGCAGCGCGGCGGGGTGAGTACCCGTCATCAGCAAGGGGATGGTTGGGTCTTGCTCCTTCACAAGCCGGGCGACCGCCCCGGCCGCGGTCATGTTCTGGGTTGAGGCGGAGGGCTGGAAGCCATAGACGGGGAGCACCGCGAGCCGAGGGGCGTAGTCCTCACAAATCAACTCCGCCGCCCGCTCTGCAGAGATATTCAAAGCGGGCACATCGAGGATCGCGACGCCGAGCCCTTGCCGGCGAGCATGCTCCGCGAATAACCGGCTGAAGACCGGAGGCTCGACGGCGCTGAACTCGCTGCCGAGATCCTGGTAGACCTGTTTCCGATCTCCGGGGTTTACGAAGAGGATGTCGACTCCGGCCATCGAGAATCCTTCCTCAAAACGGACCTTTAAATTCAATGATTTCCTGGAATTCTTGGACCGGGGGGGACCAGTCGGTTTTTCCACATACCATCTCGTACCCCCGGGCAGCAATGGATTGAGCACTGGGATAGAACCGGTCCTCGAGGCAACGCACCGTAGGGCAGGTCACTGGAGCGAATCCCATCCGTGCTACTAGCAGGTCCCCATCGCCTTGCAGCGTCTCGACCACACGGGACAAAATCTCTGCCGTCGCCCCGCAAGACGTCCACGCCGTGTCTACGAGCAGGAGTTTGCCCGTCTTCCGGACGGATTCCACGATACCGTCAACGTCCAAGGGTTGCAGCCAGACTGGATCCAAAACCTACCCTCCATGAGCGTTCGGGAACGACCGATCGGCAGATGGTAAGGCTCCTCAGGGACATGTCCGCGTTGACCGTGGATCATCCGATGTTCAACGAACATGACCGGATCGTCGTCTCGGATGCTGGCGATCAGCGCACCCTTCGCATCATAGGCTGTCGTGGGTGCCACGACCTTGAGCCCGGGAACATGCATGAACAAGCTGTGGAGCCCTTGCGAGTGCTGGGCGCCCTGCCCCCAGGAACGGCCAATAATCGATCGGACCACGATCGGAAGGTTTACCGCCCCGCCGTACATGTACCGAGCTTTGGCTGCGATGTTCACTAGCTGGTTCATGCCCAGCAGTAGGAAGTCCATCCGGATGTGAACATGAACCGGCCGTAATCCCGCAAGGGCCATTCCAATGGCTGCCCCCGTCATTGCGTCTTCCGAGAGCGGCGTGTGGAAGCACCGGTCTGGGCCGAACTCGAGGTGCAGGTCCTTCGTCGTGCCATAGATCCCTCGCCAATCGTCAACGTCGAGTCCGAAGACGATGACGCTAGGATCCATGCGCATCTCCTGGACGATGCCCTCATGCAGCGCCTCGTCGTACCGGAGCATCCGTTCGCTCATGGCGGATCTCCGTACACGTGATCCCACAACTCGGAATCCACTGGGAATGGACTTTCGGCTGCGAATTCAAATGCGTCGAGGACGGCCTGGGTCACTTCAGTTTCGATCCCTTTTCGAGTGGCGGGGTCGAGGAGCGTGCCTAGAAGTCTGACCGGATCGCGGTCAATCCACTGCTGTGCTTCCTGTTCGGAGCGATACCCCGCCTGAAAGTCGTCCAACGGCCCTACATGCTCCTTCCACCGGTAGGCTCGGCATTCGAGGAAGGCTGGCCCCATCTCCCCACTACGCATTGCCGGTACCCACGAATCGGCGATCGCATGCGTTCGGAACGGGTCTCCGTCCTGGACACAGTCAGCGGGCATGCCATACGACCGGGCACGACCCACGAGGTCCGTCGACGCTTGGCGGGCCTCGATATGGGTGTGAATCGCGTAGAAGTTATTCTCACAGACGAACAGGACTGGGAGCCGGTGCAGCGCGGCAAAATTCATGGATTCGTGGAAAGCTCCTTCCTCGACGGCTCCATCACCGAAGAAGCAGGCCACGACACGATCCTCCCCCATGATCCGGATCGCCTTGGCGTACCCAATCGCGTGTGGGAGAGTCGTCGCCACGACCGCGCTCGTCCCGAACATGCCTGCCTTCACGTCAATAAGATGCATCGACCCGCCCTTGCCCCGGGCACAGCCTGTGGCCTTTCCATACAGCTCGGCCACCATGGCTCGGAGATCGCCGCCCTTCGCAAGGTACAGGGCGTGGCCTCGGTACGTGCCGAACACCACGTCATTCCGGTGAAGCGCTTCGCAGACCGCAACAGACGCGGCTTCCTGTCCGATGGAAAGGTGCACCGGGCTCTTGATGACATCGGTGTGGTAGACACGGGCGATCTCCTCCTCGACGCGTCGCACCAGGAGCATCGATCGATACATTTTTTTTGGGTCGGGTTCCGTCATCTTTCTTCTCGTTCGCGCCACCACCTGAGGGTGGCAGAGAGTGCTTGGCGAATTGGTGTCCGATCCTGGTAGCCCAGCGCCTCGAGGCGCGAGGAGTCGAGAACCTTTATGGGAATCCCATCAGGCTTGTCGGGATCAAAGCGGAGCCTCCCCTGAAAACCCACGAGGTCACAGATGGTGTGG
>JBDHGR010000132.1:0-9467 GCA_039589815.1 Gemmatimonadota bacterium
ACCCTCGACTTTGTTCAACTTGTAGGGATGCCCCGACTTGAGAAACGTGGTGACAATCTCGGCGTGGCACGCCGCACAGGCATCCGTCCCCAGATACTCCACTGCCAAATCCGCACCGATGTCCGTTGGACTGCCGTCGTCATCCAGACACCCCCACAGGGGCAAGACAGAGAGGAGTCCCAGGAGAATCCAGATACACGGTTGGTACCCACGGTGTGTGCCCCTCATCCCACGCTCCTTCTTGGTGCTGGCAAGACCGAGATATTCCTTAATCCAAAGAGCTTAAAGGTTAATAGGGCTATTATCTTTCATGGAGGCATAATACCGAGTATTATGGATTTTATGCAATAGGGATGAGGGGGTTAGAATGGACTATGTTGGAGTATGCAGTCTTCGGGTTGAGGGCCGGTCAGAGCCCACTAATGTCGCCTCCTCCAGTTGGTTTCTTCAGATGGCTCGGAAGTCGAGGACGTGGGCCCTGGGGCACCGGGATCGTGTCTCTCCTCCCAGGAGGTTTTTAATGAAGTACCGGGTCTTTCTCTTCATGGCCTGTCTCGGGATCCTGGCCATGCCAAAGCTTTCTTCCGGGCAGGGATTCAACGGCAGGGCTCGGACCTACCTGAGCTACCTCGACCTCCAGGAGACCGTTCTCGACAGTGTGTCGGCTTCGGAGGTCCCTGGGCAGGGCACGCAACGGGCCCTGGCAGACGGAACTCGTGTGACCTGTTCGGATGGATTCTGCAGGTACTTCCGGTCCGGCTCCACCCTGGGAGTCGCTCCCCTCATCCAAGACCTGGAGCTGAACTTCTGGACAGGGATCACTGGGTTGAGAGCCTATGCCCACCTCCGAGGACGAGCCCCACTGGGCGACAGCAAACTTTGGCCTCGGTCCGACCAGGAGTTCGAGGCGCTGGCAGCCTACGCGGAGTACGGCCGCTCTTTCTACAGGGTAAAGGCGGGTCGCCTGTGGCAGACCACTGCCCTCGGCTTTCACAACTTCGATGGGGGCTCCGCCCAGTTTCGGCTGCCGCACCGGGTGGAGTTCAGCGTCTACGGAGGTCTGAGCCTTCTCAGGGGCCTCAACCAAAGCCACACCTCCGACCTTTTATCCTCCGTCGAAGCCCTCGGGCCCCGAGAGGACGCATACCTATTTGGGGTCAAAGGTAGCTGGCGCCCCTATCCCAACCTGGCAACCTCCATCACGTACCAGAGAGAGAAGAGCAGGGACTCTGACCTTCTTTACTCCGAGAGACTGGCCGGAAGCGCTCGCCTTCTCGTGGAAGGGGCCACGCTGGACATCGAGGTCAAGTATGACTTGGCCACCGAAACCACGAACCTCTTTCGAGCTTCGGTCTCCGCAGCCTTAGGGGCCGGACTCAAAGCGACCGGCGAAGTCCGCAAGTACCTACCCTACTTCGAACTCTGGACGATTTGGGGCGTGTTCTCGCCCGTGGGGTTTCGGGAGGCCAAAGGTCGTCTTGACTGGATGGATCCGGCTGGACGGTTCGGGGCCTACGCATACGGGAGCTACCGAGAGTATGAGGATACCGATTTGTCCGAAGGGGCGACTCTGACTCTTCAGGACAAGAGCTGGAGAATTGGCGGAGGTGGTCGGTACGCCATCAGAGACGATTTGACCTTGAATGGGGAGTACCGGCACGACGTTGGTTACGGCGCCAGCAGAAGCGGTGGGGATATTTCTCTACGGCGCAGTTTCGGAGGGAAGACGTACTTGGCCCTCCAAGGAACGGCTTTCGAGACCTTTTCGGAGTTCAGGGTGGGCTCGGGGACGGTTTTTGGTGGGGGCCTTCAGGGAGCTACGCCCATAGGGCCCGCGAGCCTCCGAGCTGGCGCCATGTACTACAAACACCTACAAGACGAGCGGCCGAGCGCCTTGGATTTCGGCCAGGCAAGACTCCACCTCAACCTAGAGATCCCCATAGGGAAAGATCCCGGCCTGAGCGGAAGGGGGAACCAATGAAACGCCTCTTGATTTCGGCCGCATCGGCTGCGGTCCTGGGAGCGTTCGCGGCTGTGATGCCCATCCAGGCCCAGGGTTTTTCCTTCCCACACGAGATCCACTCTGCCTTCTTTTCCGAATGCACGGCCTGTCACGCGGGAGTCGCCTCCGGGGACCCGAACGAGATCTATCCTGCTTCCGCGACCTGTGCGGCATGTCACGACGGATCCACGGCGCCGGCCACCCAGTGGAGACCACCGGACTCTCGGACGTCGAACTTGAGGACCGCCCACGCGCCGCACGATTTCGGCTGCGAGGCGTGCCACCTTCCTCAGGGACCGGATCGGCTGGAAGCCCTTTCCATCCCTCAGCCGGAGACCTGTTTGGGTTGCCATGCTCCTGGGGAAAGACACCAGGAAACCGAGAGTTGCGACTTCTGCCATGCCCAAGTGATGGACTTCAACCTCACGGGACCGGGACTCTCACCGCCCTTCCACGGCGAGGCCTTCAAGCTGTCTCATGGAGCTGCGGCGTCGACCGGCCAGCCGGACTGTAACGGCTGCCATACGGAGAATACCTGCGCCCAGTGCCATGACGGCCTGGGGTCTTCGGAGTTCCATCCACTCAACTTCCTGGCCTCCCACGGGCCCGAAGCCTATGGGAGGGTCAGCGACTGCAGCTCATGCCACAACACCGAAGCATTCTGCCGGGAATGCCACCTGAACCTTGGCTTCGATCAGAGTAACTCCTTCTTCTCCACTTTCCATAACGATCAGGGCCTTGGGTTCTTCAGCCACTCCTTCGCCGCCCGGCAGGATCTGGAGAGCTGCGTGTCCTGTCACGAACAGACCGACTGCATGCGCTGCCATTCGTCCCGAACCGGGCTGGGCGTGAACCCCCACGGACCTGGGTTCGACGCCTCCAGCTCTTTGAACCTGAATAAGGCCACCTGTGACCTCTGCCACACTGGAGGAGGTTGATCGGACCGTCGGTCACTGAATCGATAAGCCCCCCTCCGATCTCGGGAGGGGGGCTTCGTCTCTCGGGTGACCTTTTGAATTTTGAAGGGTCGGTGGACGGCCGGTTATGGAAGCTCAGGATGGTGGGGAGATCCTCCGCCGCCGCCCGGTAGAGGCGGTATCTCATGGCAGAGGGTGCACTCCATTCCCCCGCTGTGCTCTTCGTTCTCCTGATGGCAGGCCAGGCAGACGAACCGGCTCCACTTGGTCAACCCAGCCTGATCGGCCCCGGTGTGGCAAGTCGTACACGCCGTCACGTGAGCCAACTCAGGCATATGTTTTTCTTTTGGGTCTTCGGTGTGGCAGAGCCGACAGTCGGTGGTGACCTGATGATGGAGGGAGTGGCACCCAGCACAAACCTCCGGATTCGCTCCAGCACCTGGTTCCTGGTGACAGGTCCCGCAATCGAATCCCATGGACGTGTGGGGCTCGTGGGGGAATTGGCCGACCTCCGTAAGAAGGAGCTCTTTAGGACCGTCGTTATGGCAGAGCGAACAGTTGGTGGTTGGGACGTGGTGAAGCTCATGACACGTCATGCAGCTTTCCTCGCCCACGGCCATGGCGGGACTCTGATGACAGAGATCGCATCCGAAGCCCATCTCCAAATGGGGGTCGTGGAGGAAGCTCCGGTCGCCGAAGGACAGCGTATCCCCGGCCGGTGTCTGATGGCAAAACCCGCATGCCCGAGGGGACTCTGAGATGTGGTGGCAACCGTCACATGACGCAGTGGAAGCCACGGTCAGCCCCCCGTGCTCGGCAAAGGGTGTGTGGCAGGTCTCACAACCCAAACCTGCATTCACCGTGTGGCGGCGATGAGGGAATCGGCGCCCTTGCCAGGTCACGATGCCCCCGCCATCCACCCCAAAGTGACAGGACTCACACGATCCCACTTCCATGGGCCGGCCAAGGTTTACCGACGCCAACCTCGGATCACCCCCTCCGACCTCCGCCGCCTCCCGGGCCAAATCCGCGGCAGCGCGCAGAAGATCGTCTGCATAAGGAATGTTGTGGACACCCCTCCCGACACGCACCAACTCCAGGTTTTCCTCTGCGGCAGACAACATCGAATCCGCTGTGGTTGACGGGCTAGAACCCAAGGCCCGGCGAACCTGCCGAACGACACGGGAAACCGACCCCACCCGGATCTCGAGCTCCTCCTCCCATCCAGGCAAAATCCCGGCGAATTCCACCCCGTGGCACGAGAGGCAGGTGGCTTCACCGGCCAGAGCGACACGTTCGTGGCCCGGGAGGTCCCCTGGCAGCGCGTGACAACTCTCGCAGGTTACCCGGGCCAGGAACATCCGGCTGGGTGTGTCCTCAACGCCGTGTCCTCCGCTCCCCATCACCAGGGCCCTCTGGGACTCGTGCGCACCCGAGTGGCATCCCGCACAATCCAGTTGAAGCGTTTCCTCCAGTGCCACCACCTTGTGCTGAACCTCGGTATGGCACAGCTGGCACTCTAGGTTGTGTTCCGCGA
This sequence comes from Gemmatimonadota bacterium, assembly GCA_039589815.1. GTDB lineage: Bacteria > Gemmatimonadota > Gemmatimonadetes > Longimicrobiales > Gaopeijiaceae > JABDNZ01. The sequence continues at coordinate 4,457 of JBDHGR010000132.1, forward strand.
TATGGACTTCATGCAAAAGGGTCGGATTGTCGAAAGCCTCCATCCGCTCTGGAAGATTGTGGCATGTCCAACACCTTTGCTCCTCCGCTGCGCCATCCCCAACCACGACATCCGAGTGGCACTTCGAGCAGGAAACCAGATCTCTGATGATCTGGTCGTGATCGATGGGAACGCCCTCGTACTCGAGGTTTGGGGGAGAGGGGTGGCAACCCAAGCAGCCTCCCAGCGGTTGCCCCACAGGCCGGTCCTTGAAGTGGCAGAGGTTGCACGTCGTCGCAGTCACCGTGAGGTGTTCGCCCTGAACGATCTGGGAGTGGCAAGAGGTGCAGCGGAGATCCTTGCCCCGGCGCAACTCCCCCAAGTGTTGTGTATGGTCGAAGCGAACACCTTCGAAGGACACCACACCCAGGCGTTGTTCGACATGACATCCCTCCCGGGTGCAGGCCGCGTCTTCGATCTCGGCCCACGGTTTCTCCTCGTAGGTGCGGGTAAGATACTTCACCACCTGGTTCGCAGCCTGGACCTTCCCCATGGCCTCCGCCTTGATTCCCGGAGCGTAGTGGCACTCGATGCAGAGAACCATGTTGTGGGAAGAGCTCAACCAGGACTGATAGTAGGGTTCCATGTTGTGACAGTTGTTACAGAATCCGGGCTGGGCCGAGTATTCCAGAAACCCCACCGTGCCGACCACGCCAAGAACGGCCCAGACCACGGAGGCCTGAACGAGCAGAGTCAGGATCCTTCTCCGCTTTTTCACGACTCAATGCCTCCCCCGATTCCCCAATCTCCTACGCCGTCACCCGTTCCCAGGCGGCGCCTCTTTCGAAGGGCCAGGAGGATTCCTCCGAGAAAAAGGATCCAGATGGGAATCGCCAAGAGCTTCCGCTCCCACCGGTGCTCCTCCACGATGTCGGCTCTTTCCCCAATCTCCGTTGCCAGCGAAGAAACCCGCCGAACCAGCTCATCCACCACGGCCGGATCAAGGGAGTGGGCCTGGGCCTGGAGTTCCTCTAGGTGGGTTTCCACAGTAAAGAGGCGCAATTCTTCATCATCGACTTGCTCCCCGGCCTCGGATAGAAGGCGGATGGCCTCACGAGCCCTCTCCCCGGCGGCCTCCGCCCTCAGGACCTGCTCCTGGAGTTGCAGACCCGCGACACTCTCCGGAGAGTCGGCCTCATGACACCCCGTGCAGAGAGCTCCGATCCCGGACAGCGGTGACATCGTGGTCCTGTGGTTCTCGTGACAGGCGGTGCACGGAACACCCTCTCCCGACTCAGACCCAACCTGGCCGTGCGGCCCCTCGAAATAGATTTGCCGAACCAACTGGTGGCATTTCCCACACACGTTAGGAATCTCCAGAACACCTGGAGGAAGGGCGGAGTGGGATCCGTGGCAGGACGCACAATGAGCCGACAGTTCGTTATGCCGGGTCAGGAGAGCTTCCCCGTGTGCGCTCTCGGCCCATTCCTCCGACTGGGCCGTTGGCATGTCGGGGGGGACCCGGGCGGGATCTGAGTGGCATCTGGAGCAGGTCTCTGAAACCCTGGCGGGGTTCACGGGACTCCTGGGATCCGTCCGCGGGAGGATCGCATGAGACCCGTGACAATCACCGCAGGAGGGAGCCAGGGGATCGCCGTCCACCAAAAGGCTTTGTCCGTGCCGGCTAACGAGGAACATGTCCTCCGTCACGGGCTCAAGAGCGTACTGGCGCATCTGGGGAATATCCCCATGGCACGAGAGGCAGAGGGCCGTCCCCTCGACCTTGTTCATCGCGCCCGTAAAGGCCTCGACATGAGCCAACTCGGCCTCGAACTGAGTGGGATCCCCGCCATGGCAGTCCGTGCACTGGATGCCTCGCCGGGAGTGGACACCTTCCAGGAAACCCACCCGCATATCGGTGTGGCACATGATGCAGGAGTATTCCTCTTGCAGGTACCCGGCCATGACTTCCTGGGAGTGAACAGGTGCTACCATAGAAACCAGTACGCCAAACCCAAGCACGAAGGCGCGCATCATCCGTGGCCTCCCGTCAGGGCTCCCAATCCCGGGCCGAGGCCCGCCACCAGCGAGACCAGGAGAAGGATGAGAAAGAGGAGAGAAAGGCCCATGGCTACGGGTCTTCGGGAGAGTGCCTCCTCTTTGGTCCGGACCGCCAGGGGCAGAACCGCCAACGCCCCCACCAATAGAGGTAGCGCAATGAAACCAAACCCTCCGGGGAGGCGCCCCGCCCCTATGAGGATGGCGGCCGGGAGCCCCAAGGCGGGGAGCCGTTCCGGTAAGGTGAAGGGGTCGGCTGGGGCCGCGAAGGGCCGGGGATAGAAAACCGCCAGGGTCAACACCACAGCAAGGGTCAGGAGCACCACCACCAACTGGCGGAGCATATGGTTAGGGTAAAAAGGCTCCCCATCTCCGGCGTCCGTCTTCTCCGCCGGGGCCACACCATGCTTTCGAACAAGCTGAAAATGCAGAGAAAGAAGGAGAAGTAGGACCCAGGGAAGCAGAATCACGTGCGTTGCATAGAACCGACTCAATGTAGCGCCACTCACGAACTCATCGGCCCGAAAGAGTCGAGCCATCAAACCACCGACAACTGGAAACCGGGCGAGTTGCTCCAAGCCGTCGGTGGTGGTCCAGTAGGCCCACTGATCCCAGGGCAGGAGGTATCCGGAAGTGACAAAAGCCAGGAGTGTGACGAGGAGAAGAATCCCCATGAGCCAGGTGGTTTCTCTCGGAGCCCTGTAAGTCCCCGTGAAAAGGACCCTGAAAAGGTGGACAAGAGACGCCAGGACCACCAGGCTCGCCGCCCAGTAATGGACGTGACGAATCAACCATCCGAAGGTGACCTCCGTTTCCAGATATTGGAGGCTCGGATAGGCTTCGACCGTAGACGGACGGTAGTAGAAGCTCAACATTACGCCGGTCGCCACCAGAATCATACACAGGAAATAGGTGGCTCCACCGAAGGAGTGCTTCCAGCCCACGTATCCCGGGATCCTCCTACTCAGGGAAGCACGCCAGGAATCCCCAAGGGGCAGGCGATCCTCGATGGGGCCGTAGAGGAGGCCAAACAGTCTTGGGATGGTAAGGATACGGGCGTCGGTGGCCTCCTCCAGCCATCGGAGGACCCGGTTCTTCCTCTGGACTGGCTTTGAAGGTCTCTCCTGTTCGGTTTCGTTCACGACCCGCTCCCGATGTTTATGACGCCATCCCGGATAAGAACCGTATACCTGCGGAGTGCACGGTTATCCAAACCAGCCACGACAAAGCCGTAGGGATTGTAGATCTGATAACTGCACGGCGACCGAACGCGGGCTAACCGCTCATCCCACTCGAGCACGCATCCGTCGGCTGGGGACCGCCCCTCAAGGGCTGTTACCTCCCCTGAAGCAGAGCGAATCACGATGACCAAACGATTCCCCCAGCGCTCCAAACGTGCAGAATTTTCCGGAAAGCTCTCCAACTCCGCCACCCGGAGGGAAGCCTGAACCTCAGGGATGACCAGGGGCTCTTGGGGCAGGGCATAAAGGAGAAAGATGAAGAGCCCCATAGAAAGGCAGAATGTTGAGAGACCTGCCAGGCACCAGTCCCAAAAATCCCAATTGGGCACGTCTACCTCCAAAAGTCTGGGAATAATCGGTAATGCCAACCCACCTTCAATCCGCTCGGTAAAGTAGACCACGCCCGGTAGGAGGGCGCAAGCACCCCCGACAAATAACCAGGCGCTGAGTCTGCAGTTGATCGCACCCAGCCCCAAAACCGCTCGGGCGAGGGTCCAAACAGCAGTTTCAGTGCCTTTCTTCCGGGCTAGCCTCCCCGGCCAATGGAGGCGACATTGAACGGAAGGTTTGAAGACTCTTGCCAGAGCCGGGTTTTCGGGGATTTCTGGGAGACGGTGATGAAGCGGGCGATTCTTGGGAGGGCGTTCCTCCTTTTAGTGGGGTTGATCGTCCCCGGTGGTTCAGTGTTGGCACAGGAACAGGACCAGCTGTGTCTCATGTGCCACGGGGATCCGGCCATGCTCCAAGGTGCGGAGCGAGCCACCCAACTCCTGGTAACCCCGAACGAACTCGCCGGTTCGGTGCATGGCTCTGCAGGAGTCGGCTGTACCCTTTGCCACCAGAACCTCCCCCTCCCCCACACCGCTGTCGATGTGCCCCCGGTGCCTTGTGCCTCCTGCCACTCCACTCAGGGCCGACAGCACCAGAGGTCCCTACACGGGCAGGCCGCCGCCCGTGGCGACCCGATGGCCCCTTCGTGTGTGGATTGCCATGGCGGCCATGAGATCCGGAGTCATCGGAATCCGGCCTCCTCCACGGCCACCATGAACATTCCCGTCCTCTGCGGAGAGTGCCACCGAGAGGGGAGCCCGGTATCCAGGACCCATGATATCCCCCAGGACCGGATCTTCCAGAATTACTCCATGTCTATTCACGGGGATGGGCTATACCGGGCAGGGTTGACGGTGACCGCAGTGTGCACTTCGTGTCACACTTCACACAACATCCTCCCCCACACGGATCCCCGTTCCAGTATCCATCACGAAAACGTGGCGGCCACCTGTACAGCCTGCCATGCTCGAATTGAGGAGGTCCACGTCCAGTCCATCGAAGGGCGTCTCTGGGAGGAGGAGCCTCACAAGATTCCAGCTTGCGTGGACTGCCATGCACCCCATGAACAACGGCGTGTCTTCTACGACACGGGAGCAGCCAACGCCGATTGCATGGCCTGCCACGGGGATTCTGCCCTGGTGGGATACAGCACGGTGGTGGGGGATTCGGTCTCCCTCTATGTGGACGGACAAGCGTACTCCACGTCCATGCACAGCGGAACCGCTTGTGCTCAGTGCCATTCCAACGTGACGCCGGGTTTGGCTCGAATGTGCGAGACATCCACGGAGGCGGTGGATTGTAGCATCTGCCATGCCGGTCCTGTGGGACAATACGATACGGGCATCCACGGAATGTTGGCGGACGAGGAGGATCCCGATGCTCCTGTTTGCCTCGATTGCCAT
>JBDHGR010000133.1:0-9401 GCA_039589815.1 Gemmatimonadota bacterium
AGGAACCCTGAGAATGCACTTCGGCGCAGGAACTTGGCCCTCGGGCTCATGGTCAGGCAGGGCTTTCTGACCGAGGAGGAGGGCGAGGAGTGGAAGGCTTGGCCCCTTCCGGAATCCCAAGCAGAACCCAGGGAGGGCTTGGCCCCCTATTTCCAGGAGTGGGTCAGGCAAACGTTGGACGATCGATTCGGGAGCCAACTGTACACCGGGGGGTTGGAGGTTCATACCACCCTCGACCTGGATATCCAGGAGGCTGCTGAGTTGTCGATGGCGGAAGGTTGGGCCGAGATCGAATCACGACCCGGATACGATCATCCCCTCTATGAGGAGTTCGCCGATCGGACCGAGCCGCTAGAAGACGCCGAGACTCCCTATCTCCAGGGGCTCTTCATCGCCCTGGATCCTCAGACCGGTGGCGTCAGAGCCATGGTGGGCGGGAGGGATTTCAGGCACTCCAAATTCAACCGGGCCACGCAGGCTCTGCGGCAGGCCGGATCATCGTTCAAGCCCTTCGTCTACGCGGCGGCCCTCGGAAGTGGCATTCCGGCATCCCACGTTCTGGTCGATGCTCCTGTGGTTCTGCCCCAGGTAAGTGGGGAAGAGTGGAAGCCCCAGAACTTCACCGAAGAGTTCCTGGGCCCCATCACCATTCGAGAAGGCCTCAGGCGGTCCATAAACATGATCGCCATCAAACTTGGGCTCGAAGTGGGGTTGGAGACGGTGGCCCAGACAGCCCAGCGCATGGGGCTGCGAACGGAGATCGAACGGTTCCCGTCCACATCAATTGGAGCTGCAGAAGTCATCCCGCTCCAGATGGCCGAGGCCTACTCGACCTTCGCGAGCCTCGGGACCCGGGTGCGGCCCCAGCCGATCCTCAGGGTCCTGAACCCAGACGGGGAGGTGCTTTGGGAGCCCCAGCCCGAACGAACCCAGGTCCTCGACTCTCTCACGGCCCGGATCATGGTCTCGATGCTGGAGGACGTGGTGGCCCTGGGAACCGGCTACAACGTGCGGGCTCCCGACCGCGGAGCATTGTCCTACGAAATCCCTGCGGCTGGGAAGACGGGAACAACCAACGACGCCACCAACGTCTGGTTCATGGGGTTCACGCCCAACCTCATGGCGGCAGTATGGTTTGGTATGGACCGCCCCATGACGATCTGGGAGCGGGCCACGGGAGGGGGCGACGTCGCACCTGTGTGGGGACGGTTCATGCACAGGGTCTATTACGGTGACTCCACCCAAGCCCACGCCGATTCCGTGTTCAAAGCCCGATACTACCCGGCCGATTCCCTCTCGATGGATGCCAGCCCAGAAAGCCAAGCCACCCCCGGGGAAAGCGCCGTTGCTGCCCAGGCTCGAGGATATCTTCTCCCGATTCCCGAGGCATGGCCCATACTTTCGGGGCTCATCTCCAAACAGGTCGACAATCGATCAGGCCTTCTGGCCTCTCGCTGGTGTCCTGCGGACTCGGCGTACACGGAACTGTACCTCCCGGGAACGGAGCCCACCGAGTTCTGTGACATGAGTGGCTTCCGGATTCGGAGGAATCCGGCGCTGAGAAAGGAAGCACCGTGAACGCCATCACCGAGTTCCTTTATCCAACCCCGGCGCCACGGAGAGTGGGAGGGATCCTGCGATGGTGGGAGTCGCGCCGGCTGCAGTACAACGCTATGGTGGGCGCCTCGGGGCTCATCTCCCTCGGGGCGTTTCGGGTACTCACCGGCCTACCGCCGGACCCGCACAGCATCCCTTTCTTCCTCGCCCCGGTTTTGGCTTTTGGGATCCTGGCCAATGTCTGTTATTCCCTCGGCCCGACGGTGGAAATCGGAATAGAGAAGCTGTTCGGAGGGAAGGTCCTTCCGACGGGGCCTGTTCTATTCCGAATGGGATTGACGTTCTCCGTGGGCCTTACCCTCCTTCCCACCCTCCTGGCGGGAATGGACTGGGCGGTCCGGATTATCAGGCTGTTACTCTGACCTGTCCACTCGTTGGAGAATAAGGGGCGAGGGGGAACCTGGGGGGCCCGGGACAACGGAAACGGCGTCGTTGAGAATCTCGAGCCCCCTGTCCATCGCGGCGACATCCGCAGCATGCACCTCCCCGATGGGATCTCCAAGTTCGAGTCGGTCACCGGGCTTGGCATAGAGAACAAAACCGACCCTCAGGTCCACATGATCCCCAAGTTTTCGCCGCCCCCCACCCAGCTCCACCACACCATAACCCAGGGAAACAGGTGAAATGGCACCCACGTACCCCGGGCGATCGGTTGTCAGGACCTTCACCTCCGGGGCCCGCGGGATCAACGATGAGTCCTCCACCACCGAAGGATCACCTCCTTGGAGTTCAACGAGCCGTTTCATCCGTTCCACGCCCCGGCCCTCTGAAAGCGCTTCCCCGGCACGATGGAGTCCGGCCTCCGGGCTCGGCGCCAACCCGCCCAGGTAGAGCATCTCCCCCACCAGCGCGGATGAAAGCTCAGCCAGGTCTTCAGGTCCCCCTCCGCCGAGACATTGGAAGGCCTCCCGGGTCTCCAGACCATTCCCCACGGCCCGGCCCAGTGGGGCGTCCATTGCCGTGACCAGGGCCGTGGTACGCACCCCCCTCTGCTCTCCGAGTCCCACCATGGTTCGGGCCAACTCGAGGCTGGCTTCGAAATCAGGAAGAAAGGCCCCCTCCCCGGTCTTCACGTCGAGGACCAGGCCCTGGAGTCCTTCCGCCAGTTTCTTGCTCATGATCGAGACAGCGATGAGCGGAACGGAGGGGACCGTCGATGTCGCGTCCCGGAGGGCGTAAAGGCGTCGGTCCAGTGGAGCTATCTCCTCGGTCTGGCCAATCATGGCGGCCCCGACCTGGTCCAGGACGGATCGGAACTCTCCCAGGCCCAGTTGGGTCTGGAATCCCGGGATCGCCTCCAGCTTATCCAGTGTTCCAGCAGTGTGGCCCAAACCCCGTCCGGAAATCATCGGAACACAGAGCCCGAGCTCAGCCGCCAGTGGAGCGAGTATCAAGGAGGTTTTGTCTCCCACTCCCCCGGTGGAGTGTTTGTCGATCTTGGGCTCCGGAATCTGGCCCAGGTCCAACACCTCACCCGAGTGGATCATCAAATCCAGCAGAGATTCCAGCTCGGCCGGACTCAGGCCCCGGAAGTGTACAGCCATGAGAAAGGCCGCCATCTGGTAGTCCGGGACCCCACCTTCCAGAAACCCGAGGAAGAAACTCTCCAATTCCACCTGTTCGAGCTCATCACCCCGCCTCTTCTTCTCGATGAGCCGGGTAGGGATGTGGTTCGTCACTCGCTCCCCAGACGCTTTCGTGCACCCTTCAGGACCTCGTCGACCCGGGTCCTCACGTCCTCGGCCACATCCTCCCATTTGTCTCCGGTGGATTTCCTGATATCCACGGCTGCCCGGCCGATCTTCTTTCGGGTCCTCCGTCCACTCTGGGGTGCCGAAAGGAGGGCAGCAGTTGCTCCGATGGCCGCACCCAACAATAGACCCGCCATGAACCCAACCAGTTGATCCTCATACCCTTCACTCATCTTTCCTTTCTCCTCTCTAATCCTTGAAGCCGCTGTTAACCCAGATGGGCGCCTCCTTCATCACCGCTTCGATCTCCTCTGTTGACCGAGGGAGGGCGTCCGAAAGGACTTCGTGGCCCGTTTCCGTGACGAGGATGTCGTCCTCTACTCGGATCCCGAGGGCCTCTTCCGGAAGGTAAAGACCCGGCTCGAGCGTGAGAACCATGCCCGCAACGAATGGTGTCCGGTTCTCCCCCACATCGTGCACATCCATCCCCAACCAATGGCTCACTCCGTGGATGAGAAAAGGGGCACAGGATGTGCCGCCGCAAAGGTCTCCCGACCGGGTTTCCAGGAAATCCCGGACGGAACGATTCACATCCGCCATGGTTGAGCCAGGCCGGATCATCTCCAATCCCGCGGCCCATGCCCCTAGAACAAGCTCGTAGAGGGCTTTTTGCCGAGGAGAGAACTGACCGTTGGCCGGAAAGGTCCGGGTGACGTCCGCCGTGTAGTACCCGTATTCAGCGCCGATATCAACCACCACCAGGTCCCCGGCCTCCAGACTCCTCCGGTTCTTGTCGTAATGCAGAATCACGCTGTTTGGGCCCGATCCAACGATGGAGGGGAACCCTACCCTCTCCGCTCCATGGATTTTGAAAACGTACTCGAGGGCCGCCTCCAGTTCGTACTCCGCCGTTCCCGGATCAGCCACCCTCCACAGCTCCCGATGAGCCTCGCACGTGATCTCCACGGCCGCCCGAAGACGCTCGAGTTCCTCGGCGTCCTTCACGAGCCGCAGCCGAGCCATGAGAGGGGCCAGGGGGCGGATGGCGGAGGCACCTTCGGGGAGAAGAGACGCCAGGGCTTCTCGGAATCGGGGGTCCCCGAAGGATCCATAGGGGGAGTTGGAACCGGCCTCTTCCCCCCCACCCTGCCCACCCAGCCAGAGCGGGAGATCTTCCTCCAACGCCTCCGCTGATCTGACCTCCGTTATTCCGGTCAGGGCACCTGCCTCTGGACCCGGGCCCATCTGGGGGCCCGTCCAGCGCTCAGCGGCCGGAGCCCGGGGCGGAAGATAGAGGACTTCAGCTTCACCCCCGCCTCCATTGAGCACCAACCACCCTCCTGGTGCCTCGAGGCCCGTGAGATAAAAGAAGGCATTGTCCTCCCGGTAGTCCGAGTCCTGGGCGTAGTCACCTCGGGGTCCGGCAGAGGATAGGATGGCTGGAGCGCCGTTCAGTTCCGCTAAAAGCCGCTGACGCCGCGCTTTCAGCACTTCCGGGGGAACGGACCCGGCAGGGGATCCTTCCTGGGCGAGAATCGACCCGGGCGAAAGGACCAGGCAGAGTGTGAATACCGCGGAACCGATCTTTCGTATCGACAATTGGGGCCTCCGTACTGGTGGCAGAGGAGAACCTTAACCGGGGATAGGTGCCAGGCTCCCGTGGTTCTACCTTACTACCTCCTTATATTAGGTGACGGTTCCAGATCATGAGAGTCCTAGGAATAGATTTCGGAGAACGGCGGATTGGGCTGGCTTTGAGCGACCCCACTGGGACGCTGGCATCACCCCTGCCGACATTGAAGCGCCGGGCAGGAAAACGCCCCCCTCTGGCCAAGTTGGCGGAGTTGGCGGAGTTGCACGGGGTCGGGGCGCTGGTTATCGGCCTGCCCCTCACCCTGAGCGGGGAGGACTCGGACTGGACACAGGTGGTAAGGGAGGTGGGGTCCGCCCTCTCCGATCGGACCGGTCTCCCCATCTATTTCGTGGACGAGCGGCTCACATCAGTCCGAGCCGAAAGGGCGGTCCGAAGCCTCGGTCTACCGAAAAAAAAGAGGGAGGAGAAAGAACGAGTGGATTCAGCGGCGGCAATCCTTATTCTTCAGAGTTGGCTGAACCAGCAGAACCCCCTGGGGGAAAAGGAGCAAACATGCGGGGCATGATCCCGGTGCTGCTCTCCGGACTCCTGATTTCCAGCGGGTGCTCCGCTCCGGAACCGGAGGGGCCACCGGCGGAGATCACGGTGCCTTCCGGCGCCACATTCAGCCAGGTGGTCGATACTCTCCGTGCAAGGGGGGTGGTAACCAAGCCACGACTCTTCAAGCTTTATTCCCGGTTGAAGGGTGTGGACCGGGAGGTGCGTTCGGGCCAATACGCCTTCCCGCAGCCCACACCCTGGTCCCGGATTTTGAGAGACCTCACCGAGGGCCGGGTTCTCACCGAGAACCTGACCATTCCCGAAGGCTTCACCCTCAAGCAGATGGCGCCGCGTATCGCCGACATCACCGGGTTGGAAGAGGATCGGGTCCTGGCCGAAATCACAGGCGAGACGGCGGACGAGACATGGGATGTCAGCGGACCGGGCCTGGAAGGGTACCTATTCCCGGATACCTACCGGTTCGCCTCCGGGGTTCCTCTCCAGGAGGTTCTGGGCACCATGATTTCCCGATATCGGGGAGTGTGGACCCCCGAACGGGTTTCTTCGAGAGAAGCTTTGGGGTTGAACGAAAGGGAGGTAGTCACACTGGCATCCATCATCCAGGCTGAAGCTCGACTACGGGAGGAGATGCCAACCATCGCTTCGGTTTACCACAACCGTCTCGCCCGAGGGCATCTCCTGCAGGCCGATCCCACGGTTCTGTACGCCCTAGGAGGGCCCCGTGCCCGGCTCCTCTACGCCGCCATGGACTCTGTGGCTGACCACCCCTACAACACCTACACACACCCGGGTCTCCCCCCAGGGCCCATAGGTGCCCCGGGGTTGGCAGCCATTGATGCAGCACTTGCCCCGGCGGAAACGGACCTTTTCTATTTCGTAGCCCACCCCGATGGGAGTCACATCTTCTCCCGGACCCTCACGGAACACAACAGGGCCGTGGCCGAAAGCCGCAGGGAATGGGCCCGTCTTAGGCGGGAGCAGGCTCAAGGCCAGGGGAATGGACCTTTTTGAGGCCCTTCGCCTCATCGTCATCACCGACCGGGGGTTGGCTAGGCCCCGATCGGTGGAGGACGTGGTCGAGGAGGTACTCCGAACCGGTGTAAAGGCCGTCCAGCTCAGGGACAAAGAAGCCTCGGCCCGATCCCTCCTCGACCAGGCGCATAGACTCCGTGAGATGACCCGGGAATGGGAGGCCCTACTCTTCATCAACGATCGATTCGACGTTGCCTTGGCCGCCGAGGCCGATGGCGTGCACCTGGGGCCCGACGATCTTCCGGTGGAGGGGGTACGGGGAGCGGCGCCTCAGGGGTTCCTCATCGGAGCTTCCACCGACGTGCCTGGCGTGGCCACGGAACTGCAGGCATCAGGTGCGGACTATGTCGGTTGCGGAGCTGTCTTCCCCACGTCCACCAAGAAGGACGCAGGGGACATTGTTGGTGTAGAGGGTTTGGCCAGGGTAGCCGCGGCTGTGGACATCCCCGTGGTGGGAATTGGCGGGGTGACACCGGATAGGGCGCGGGAAATCGCGGAGGGAAGCGGCGCTGCCGGAACCGCGGTCATTGGCGCGATCATGGCTTCCCGGGAGGCTGGAGAGGTGGCCCGTCGCCTCATGGCTCCCTTCGGCGGTCCCCCCGGGGTCTATCCTTTGTTGAGGTGATCCCTTGTTTTTCCTGAAGATCCTCGGAGGGATCCTGGCCCTGGGTATTGGGCTCTACATGGGTGGAGCCGGGCAGTATCGCCCGGACCCAGACGAGATCGACGAGGCTCTCTCCGAGGGAGGGTACTCGAAACGGGCGAAAAGACACCCTACCCTTTTCGGGTGGCTCCGGCAGAATGAAGAACGTTCCTCCCACATCCGCCGCCGTACTCGAGGCGTGTCCAACCGCCGCTTCAACCTGATCTCGCCGGATTCCGACAAAAAGTAGGTTGTGGGGCGCCGGGTCGGCGCTCGTCGCCTCCCTTAGCACGCCTGAAGGGCCACGGGCCGTCCGCCTCATCCCTGCGCCCATGGGCACTCGGAGGCCGGGTAGCGGAACCCGCTAACGCCTAACCAAGTAAGACAAAGAGCCGTGTTCCCCACACCTCAGGGCCAAGGGGTCATCCCATGACCCGCTGCGATACCGATCCACGACGGTGGAAAGCCACAGGGTTATTCCCTGCAGTGTCGATCCTTCTCTTGGTGCTTCTCGCCCCATCCGTCTGTGTTGCTCAAATCGTGGTGGGGCACCTGTTTGAGACGGGGGGCAGAACTCCCGTGGAGGGTGCCCTCGTTGTCCTGCTGCGGGAAGGTGGTGGGGAAGAGGACGGCTACCTCACGAACTCTGCAGGCCGCTTCCGGTTGACGTCCCGCTCAACCGGGCAGTTTCGGCTACGGGCGGAGCGGATCGGGTACGAGACGGTTCTTTCCCGGCCCTTCGAGTTGAGCTCCGGCCAGGTTCTCGGCATTGACCTGGAAACCTCACACGAACCCATCTCCCTCGCCGGCATCGGAGTCCAGGGGGAGCAGGTGTGCGTGGTACGCCCGGAGGAAGGGCTTCAGTTGGCTCGGTTGTGGGATGAGGCACGGAAAGCTCTAAGGGTTCAGGAATGGACGGAGCAGGAGGGCTTGTACGAGTACCAGGTATCGAATTACCAAAGGGACCTGGGGCCGGAAGCCCGGCGTGTCCAGGCCGAGATTCGGGAGACCGATATGGTCGTCGCCCGCCTCCCCTATCGAAGTCTGCCGGTTGAAGAACTCCTGACCCATGGATTCATCCGTCCCCTGGAGGATGGCCGCTTCGAGTTCCGGGCCCCTGATGCATCCGTGCTCCTCTCCGATCCCTTCCTCGATACCCACTGCTTTCGGCTGACGGAGGACCCGGGATCCCCGGGAGCGGTGGGCCTCTCCATCGAGCCCACCGCGGAGACGGAACTCTCCGATATCGAGGGCACGCTCTGGCTGGAGCGAGGATCCGCAAGACTCCGGTTCCTGGAGTACCGATATACGGACGTACCCTATCCCGGAGCCAACGCCGCCGCCGGGGGTCGGGTGGAATTTGAAGGCCTCCCGAATGGAACCTGGATCGTCAAGAACTGGTGGATCCGCATGCCTCAGGTCACCCGCTTCCGATGGCCTGGCCGCCGAGCCATCAATGAATACCGGGTGACCAGCTTCAAGGAGACTGGGGGCGAGGTGCGCCAGGTCTACTCCGCGGACAAGCTCGTGCTGCGAGAAATGCCCCAGGGGATTCTCACCGGGGCCGTCTGGGATAGTACCCGGGGCGGACCCCTATCCGGCGCGACCGTCTCCCTTTCAGGGACCTCCCACGAAGCGGTCACGGACTCGGCGGGTCGGTTCGCCATGATGGAGCTTCCCGAGGGTGTGTATACGACGGCCATCTCCCACCCGATTCTCGACACCCTCGGTGTGGTTCCGCCCGGTGTGGAGGTCGAGATCACACCGGATCAGGTGGTTGAGGCTGAGTTGGGCATCCCGTCTCATGAAACTCTTCTGGCCATGATGTGCGAGGCCGCTCCCACTGCCTTCGCGTCGGTACGGATGGAGGGGAGCCGGGATCCGGTTCTGGCAATTGACACGATCCGTGACCCGGCGAAAGAGGGCTTTGGCACTTCTGTTGTGGTTGGGACGGTTCGGACGGCTGGGACCGGGCAACCGATCCCCAAGGCGACGGTGACCATCGGGTGGACCCGGTTGGTCGAGCGCAATCGGATGGATTTCCGACTCGAATACACGATCACCGAAAAGACGGATTACGGTTTCGACTCTACCATCACCGACATAGATGGCAGGTACGTTTTCTGCGCCCTGCCTTCGGAAACGGATCTCGAGGTCTCGGCAGCCTTCCTGGAACACCAGGGAGACACGGTTACCGTCCAAGCTGAGGCCGATTCCCATGTTGTTCAAAACCTGGAACTCCACCTGCCCCCAGGCATGCTGA
>JBDHGR010000134.1:0-9388 GCA_039589815.1 Gemmatimonadota bacterium
ATCTCGGCCTTGGCCCAAACCCGGTCGGCGTTCGGGAGGATTTTCGCCCCCACAGCCTTGTAGAGTGCGTCCGGGAATCCGCTACCCAACCCGCCACCCTTCTCAATGAACACTTCATGGCCCTCGGCGATGAGAGCCTCGGCACCAGCCGGAACCAGAGCTATCCGGTTCTCATTGGTCTTGATTTCCTTCGGCACGCCGATAAGCATATTTCACACTTCTCGTCTAAGGTTGATCTGACTGAGGTCCCAAGAAACCATCCCGACCACTACAAAAACTGGACCATTCTATGGGAGTTACGCCCGGGGCGGAAGATCGCCCCCGGGACCCAAGCGTAGGAGGAACAACCCCGCCGGAGAAAAGAACTCCTTGGCAATCTCCGAAACCTGGGTCTCCGTAACTGCGTCGATCTTCCCGAGCAGTTCATCCAAAGTGGCGAACGGCTCTCCGTGAAGGGCGAAAGAAGCCAGGCGATAGAGCCGGGCCCCTGTGGATTCCAAGGAAAGCATGATCTGTCCCTTGACCTGCTGCTTAATCTGCTCCAGCTCCTTCGGGGCCATCCCATTGTGGGCCACATAGTCCAGTACCTGCCGCACCGCTCCTATGGCTTTCTCAGCCGTCGACGGGCGTGTTCCCAGGTACACTCCGGAGATGCCGGCCTTGGAATAGAAGGACTGGAAGCTGAACACGGAGTAGGCCAGAGCCAACTCTTCCCTCACACGCTGGAATAGGCGGGAACTCATGCCTCCCCCCAGGGCCGAGGAGAGGAGGGCCAGGGGGAAACGCCGAGGATCGGAGTGGCCCGGCACCGCCCGGCCGAACACCAGGTGGGTCTGTGAACAAGGCCTTTCCTCTAGTTCCTCCCCCACCGCGTGGGGAGGCACGTCCGGGAGGGAGGGTGAAGGAGCACCTGCGGGATGGTCGCCGAAAAGATCCCCGACCAGTGCGACGACATCCGAATGCTTTATCTGGCCCGCAGCCGCCACAACCAGGTTATTGCCCGCGTACCGGGTTCGATGAAGGTCTCGGAGTGCCTGGCCCGACATGCCCCCCACAGTCTCATGGGTACCGAGGATGTTGTTCCCATAGGGGTGCCCGTTCCAGAGGCGGGCTCCGTGGATATCGAAGACGAGGTCGTCCGGTGTATCCTGAACCGTGGCGATTTCTTCCAGGACCACTTCCCGCTCCAGCTCCAGATCTTCGTCCCGAAGAAGTGGAGACAGGACCAGGTCTGCCAGCACTTCCAGGGCCAGGGGAAGGTGGTCGTCCAGGACCCGGGCCTGGAAGCTCGTGTGTTCCCGCGAAGTGAAGGCGTCCAGAGATCCCCCATAGCTTTCGAGAGCCAGGGCGATCTCACGGGCCGTGCGCTTCTCGGTGCCCTTGAAGACCAAGTGTTCCAGGAGATGGCTGACGCCCATGAGCTCAGCCGTTTCATGGGCCGAGCCCTGCCGGACCCACACCCCAATGGCAGCGGAGCGGACCCCAGGGATCCGCTCCGAAAGTACCTGCACGCCGTTGGACAGACGGGTTTGGTTCATCTCCCCGGTGAGGGAAGTGAGCCTGGATTCACTCTCCAGCTGAGCCTCCTCCGGCCTCCTCTGCCAGAGCCGCCTTCCGTGACAGCTTCAGCCGACCCCGCTCGTCTATGGCCAGCAGCTTGACCCGGGTGATGTCACCCTTCTTCAGGACGTCTTCCGTCTTCTCGGTCCGTGCATCCTGCAACTCGGAGATGTGGCAGAGACCCTCGGTCCCCGGCATGATCTCGATGAATGCGCCGAAGGTGGTGGTGTTCTTCACCGGTCCCTCGTAGATGCGCCCTACCTCTGGCTCCTGAACGATGGCCTCGATCATCTCCCGAGCCCGGGTTCCGGCCTCGCCCGAAACGGCGGCGATCTTCACGATACCGGAATCGTCAATGTCTATGGTCGCCCCTGATTCGTCCTGGATCGCCCGAATCGTCTTGCCCTTGGGTCCGATGATGTCACCGATCTTCTCGGGATTGATCTGAATCGAGACGATCCTGGGAGCGTACTCGGAGAGGTCGTCCATGGGTTTGCCAAGGGTTTGATCCATGATATCAAGGATCTGCATCCGACCCTTGTGCGCCCTGTCCAACGCTTCCCTCAAGATCTCGTGGGTCAGGCCCTTGATTTTGATGTCCATCTGGATGGCCGTGACGCCCTTCCGAGTCCCGGCAATCTTGAAATCCATATCCCCGAGCGCATCCTCGAGCCCGAGAATATCGGTAAGGACCGCAACCCGGTCATCCTCCTTGATGAGCCCCATGGCCACACCGGCACAAGCGGCCGACGTCGGGACACCCGCCGCCATGAGGGAAAGGGACGCACCACACACAGACGCCATGGAGGAGGACCCGTTGGATTCCAGGACATCCGAGACCAACCGGATGGTATAAGGGAAGTCGTCGTAGGCCGGGAGGAGGGGCTGAATTGCCTTCTCAGCCAACGCACCATGTCCTTGCTCACGACGGTTCGTTCCTCGGTACGGTTTTGCCTCGCCGGTTGCGAACGGAGGGAAGTTGTAGTGGAGCATGAACGACTTGGTGATCTCTTCGCTTGAATCGATGGAGTCGATTCTTTGCTCGTCACGTGCGGTTCCAAGAGTGGTGACGGCCAAGGCTTGCGTCTGACCCCGAGTGAAGAGGGCCGACCCATGGGTTCGGGGAAGCACGCCGACCTCACAGGTGATGGGACGAACCTCATCCACCTTTCGGCCATCGGCCCGCTCACCCAGGGACAAAATCCGCTCCCGCATCGTGCTCTTCTCGATGCTCCGGAGAATCTCCTTGATATCCCCCTGTTGTTCGGCGTACTCCTCGTCTTCCTCGAGGAGGCGGGCCATGACGTCCTCTTTCACAGCGGCAATGGCCTGGGTCCGTTCCTGTTTCTCCGAGAGCTGAAGGGCTTCCTCCACCCTGCTCCGGGCGAGCCCTTCCACCTTGGTTTTCAGCTCCTCATCCGGGAGGATGGGAGTCCATTCCATCTCCGGGACCCTCTCGTCGGAGAGGAAGGCTTTCTGAATCTCGATAAGCTCCCGGATCCCCTTATGGGCCACATCAAGCCCCTCGATGAGTTCCTCCTCCGGGACCTCTACAGCCCCACCCTCCACCATGAGAAGGGCATCCTCGGTTCCGGCCACCACGATATCCACGTCGGAGTATTCCAACTGTTGGAACGTTGGGTTCAGCACCCAGTTCCCCTGGATCCGCCCGATCCGAACTCCTGCCAGGAGCGTGTCGAAGGGGATGTTGGACATGTTGAGGGTGAGGGAAGCTCCCATGATTCCCCAGACGTCGGCGTCGTTTTCCTGGTCGGCACAGAGGGGGAAACATGCCACCTGGGTCTCGTTCATGTACCCCTTGGGGAACATGGGCCTGAGGGGCCGGTCGATGAGCCGCGCCGAGAGAATCTCCTTCTCTCCGGGCCGGCCCTCCCGCTTGAAGAACCCACCGGGAATCTTCCCGGCGGCATAGCTCTTCTCCCGATACTCCACCGTGAGGGGGAAAAAGGGGAGGTGGGTGGGTTTATCCTGTGCGGTGGCCGCGATCAATATCACGGTCTCACCGAATTGAATCAGGCAGGAGCCTGCCGCCTGACGGGCCATTCGACCCTTCTCCACCGTGAGGTTCCTGCCCGCGAACTGCCTTTCAATCCTTTGTACCATCTTCTTTTCTCTTCCGTTTCTCTTCTTTGCTCTGACGATTTCTATTCTTCTTCTTCTTTGTCTCTATTTTTTTTGTCTCTTCTTCCAAACGGTCAGGCTCTCAGCCCCCGATCAACAAGCCCCAACACCCGAAGGCGGGGATCCGCCTCGGTCTCCGATTCTGGATTTCAGGAGGAGTATTCATCGCAGGGGAGATTCTGGTATCCCGCTGTGGAGACGTAGGTCTCCAGCTTAGAAAAAAAAGCGGCGACAACGAAGTGCTGTCGCCGCTCGTTCCAAATCGCTAGTGACGGAGACCCAGATCCGCAATAAGTCCCCGATACCTTTCCATGTCTGTTCGCTTCAGGTATTCGAGGAGCCGGCGGCGGCGGCCCACCATCTTCAGGAGGCCGCGGCGGCTATGATGATCCTTTTTGTGATTATCGAAGTGGCTCCGAAGATCATTGATTCGGGCCGTCAGGAGGGCAACCTGGACAGGTGCGCTGCCACGATCCTCTTCGTGGAGTTGGTACTTCTTGATTGTTTCTTCGCGATCGATCGTCATCTGGTTCGAGCCTCCGCAGGAGTCTATGCTGCAGGGGAAGCCCCTCCTCGCATTGTTCTCATTAACGTTTCAGCCTGTAAAGCTATCAAGAGGAGCTATCCGCCTCAACCCCACTTCTGCAGAGGGTCCTGACGCCGGTCCCCCGCCCCAAACCTACTTGTTGCGGTCGTACGCCAAAGCTGCCCTGGCTGCTTCGACATCGAATCGAAGCTGCTCCACCAGAGCTGAGGCTGAAGCGAACGGCCTGACCTCCCTCAAGTGCCGAATGAACTCCACCCGCACTTCCTCACCATAGATATCCCCGTCGAAGTCCATAAGGTGAAGCTCGATGGTAGGGCGGGAACCGGTGAAGGTGGGTCGGGGCCCAATGTGGATGGCCCCGTCGAACACGCCGCGTTTGAGGCATCCCCGAACAGCATACACTCCGGAAGGAGGAATCAGCTTGCCGTTTACGGGCACGAAGAGATTGGCCGTGGGGAATCCCAGTCGACGCCCGCGGCCGTCTCCCCTTACCACGAGACCCCGGACGCAGTAGGGGCGACCCAACCCCTCCCGGGCTTTCTCAACATTCCCCTCCAAGAGGAACCGACGGATCCGGCTGGAGGAAACGGGGGTTTCTCCAGCCCGGATAGGAGACACGACGTCCACCGCGAACCCCAGTTCGTCGCCAATCTGATGGAGGGTTTCGACACCCCCGGATCTCCCTTTCCCAAAGCCGTGATCGTACCCGATGACCAACTCCTGTACTCCGAGACGCCCCAGCAGGATCTCCTCCACGAACCTCCGGGGGGAGTAGGAGGCCAGGATATGGTTGAAGGAAAGAAACACGGCGTAGTCCAAGCCCGTCTCGGCCAGGATCTCCTTCTTCTCCACCGGTGTGGTTAGGAGAAGAGGAGCATGGTCGGGCCGAACGATCTTCAACGGGTGGGGGTGAAACGTCACCAGCACGCTCCTCCGCCGAGCCTCACGGGCCCGGCGGCGGATCTCCTGGAGCACGGCCCAATGCCCTCGATGCACGCCGTCGAAGGTACCGACCGTGATGACCGTGCCGCGGCCGTCGGAGGGCAGGCCGCTCGGGAGATTCGGATCAATGGCGTAATCAACCATCAGCCAGAACCTTCCGGGGGCGGAGCAGGTCCCCTTCCCTGGCCGCAACTGCCACCAGTTTCCCATCCAGGAGCACCCGGATCGGACCCTCTCCTGCGATTTCCGAGTCTCCAAGGTGGAGGAACTGGCCATGTCGAATCCGGGCCGCATCCTCCGGTTCCACCTCAAAGGACGGGAGGTGTCCGAGGGCCAGGGCTGGTGGAGTGAGACTGGCCAGGATTGCCTCGGAATCGCCCAAGGATGCCGGAGGTGAGGCGGAAGCCACCGAGAAGGGGCCGATCCCTCTCCGGCGAAGGTCTGAAAGATGTCCCCCCACACCCAGGGCACGCCCCAGATCTCGGGCTAGAGCCCGGACATAGGTCCCGGAAGAGCAGGACAAGCCCAGCCTCACCCTGGGAAGGTCCAACTCCAGGAGCTCCAACCTGTGCACATCTACCTCCACGGGCTTCAACTCAACGGTCTCACCGCGGCGAACCCGCCTATGCGCGGATTCCCCCCGGATCTTTTTTGCGGAATAGGCCGGAGGGGTTTGGGAGATCTTCCCCCTGAGGGCGTCCAATGCAGTCTCAAGGCCGTCAGCCCCGATCCGGCTCCAACCGGAATCCTCCGAGACGATCTCGCCCTCCGGGTCATGGGTCTCGGTCTCCACGCCCAGGTGAACCGTTGCTTCGTATTCCTTGTCCATTCCGAGGAAGTACTCGGACAGGCGCGTGGCGGAACCCAGAAGGATGAGGAGGAGTCCCGATGCGAACGGGTCCAGAGTCCCGGCATGCCCGACCTTTCGGATACCGGCGGCTTTCCGAATCCTCCCCACCACGTCATGGGAGGTGGGGCCCACCGGCTTGTCCACCAGGAGGATGCCGGAAGGGTTCACTCTTCCCCTCCCCGCCCACCCCCGGCGCCTTCCGCTTCAGGGGGGTCAGAGTCAAGGTCATCAACGCCGGCCCCATCCTCCGGGAGGACCTCCTTCAAGACTTCCTCGATGCGGTTTGCTGAATCCAGCGTGGTATCGTGAACGAACCGCAGTTCGGGGATCCTCCGGACCCGCAGAACCTTCCCCAGTTCTCTGCGGATGAAGGAGCCCGCTGCTTCCAGGCCCTTCATGGATTCCCCCGGGGCCATGCCCTCGTCCATCGGTCGGAAGAACACACGGGCCAGCCAGAGGTCCGGGGTCACCCGGACTTCCGTGACCAGGACCCGCCCAACCCGGGGGTCCCGGACCTTTTGGGACAAGATGTGGGAGATCTCCCGTTTGAACTGTTCGTTCAGGCGGGCATTTCGATAATGCGTCATGGCCCTCCCCTACCTCCTGGACATTCGTCCGGATCCCCTCACCTGAAGGAGCGGTCCACTCGAAGGATGATGGCCCGCCCATCCCCCTCCACGAAGCGATCCAACTTGTCCAGAATGGAATCGGCGTGGCCCCGGTCGGTGGTGACCACAGCCGCGGTGAGCTCAGCCCGGGTCCACGTGTCCTGATGCCGCGTCTCTGCAACGGAAACGCGAAAACGTTGTTGAAGGCGTTCCTTCAACGACTTCACCACCCTGCGCTTCTCTTTGAGAGATCTGCACTCGGGAAGGGAGAGGTCCCATGACCCTACACCGATCACCATGGTTGTCTACTCCAGGAATGCGCTCCGTGCTGGGGGTGGGTGCTGGGGGTCCATGCTGGGGGTCCATGCTGGGGGTCCATGCTGGAGGTCCGTGACCCCCTCGGTCATGAACCTCTGACGCGTCTGACCTAGGAAAGGGTCCGGGCCACCTCCTCCACCTGGTAGCACTCGATGACGTCGCCGACCTTCACATCGTTGAAGTTGGCAATGCCGATCCCGCACTCGAAGCTCTCCCGAACCTCCTTCACATCGTCCTTGAACCGCTTCAGAGAGGAGAACTCCCCGTCGTAAACCACGATGCCGTCCCTGATGAGGCGGGCCTTGGCTTTCCTCTCGATGACCCCTTCGGTCACATAGCAGCCACCGATGGTACCCACCTTTTGGATCTTGAAGATGTCCCGGACCTCGGCAGATCCCACGATCTTCTCCCTCCGTTCCGGAGCAAGCATCCCTTCGAGGGCCGCCCGAACCTGGTCCACGGCCTCGTAGATGACGTCGAAGACGTGGATATCCACCCCGTCCCGCTCAGCCAAGTTCCGGGAATTGGCGTCGGGGCGTACCCGAAAGCCCATGATCACAGCCCCGGCGGGCCCAGCGAGAATGACGTCGGACTCGTTGATAGCTCCCACGGCCCGGTGGATAATCTCCACCTTGACCTCGTCGGTACCCAACTGCTCCAGGGAGTCGGAGAGGGCCTGAACGGATCCGTCCACGTCTCCCTTGATGATCAGGGGCAGAGTGCTGACCTCTCCGGCAGCCAGTAGCTGGGAGAAGTCCCCGAGCTTGAAGCCCCGCTCCTTGATGCGTAGTTGTTTCTCCCGCTCGAGGCGCTGACGATTACCAGCGATCTCCGCAGCCATTTCTGCCGACCGGACTGCGAAAGCCTCACCGGCCTGAGGTACACCTGCCGCACCGAGAACCTGAACAGGGATCCCGGGCCCGACCTCGTCCACCGGTTTTCCCCGCTCGTCCAGCATGGCACGGACCCGGCCGTCGTACAGCCCGCAGATAAAGCTGTCTCCCACCCTCAGGGTCCCGTTCTGAACCAGGACGGTGATGACGGGCCCCTTTCCGACGGACAGTCGGGACTCGATGACGGCGCCATAAGCGTCGCGATCTGGATTCGCCTGAAGCTCCAGCATCTCGGCCTGGAGAAGGACCTTCTCCAGGAGGTCGTCGATTCCCGTTCCCTGCTTCGCGCTGATTTCGGCGTCCAGAACGTCCCCGCCGAACTCCTCTACCGTGATGTCGTGCTGGAGGAGCTGCTGTTTCACCTTTGTAGGATTCGCCGTTGGGAGGTCGACTTTGTTGATGGCCACAACCATCGGTACACCAGCGTTTCGGGCGTGGCTGATGGCCTCCACGGTCTGGGGCATGACGGAATCGTCGGCCGCCACCATGAGGACCACGATGTCCGTCACGTCGGCGCCCCGGGCCCTCATGGCCGTAAAGGCGGCGTGGCCCGGGGTATCCAGGAAGGTGATGGAACGACCGTCGGGGAGTTTCACGTGGTAGGCACCGATGTGCTGGGTGATTCCTCCAGCCTCCCCTGCCACGACGTTGGCACTTCTGATCTGGTCCAGAAGCTTGGTCTTCCCGTGGTCCACGTGTCCCATGACCGTGACCACCGGCGACCGAGGTTGAAGATCCCCCTCGTCGTCCTCCTCAACCGCCGTCACCTCCTCGGCAGCGTACTCCGTCTCTCTCACGGCAGTGAAGCCGAACTCTTCGAGCATCAACTCGATCTGGTCGAAGTCCAGCCGCTGGTTGATCGTGATCATCAAGCCCATGTTCTTGAACGCGAAGCCGATAATCTCGGTTGAAGGGATATCGATGAGCTCCGCGAGTTCGGCCACGGTCAGGAACTCGTTCACCCTTACCGTGGTCCGCTCCCGCTCTTCCTCCTGCCGGACCTCCTCCTCCTGAGCCTCGATCTCTTCCTTCGTTGGCACGGAGCCCTTGCCCCGCTTGCGTTTCTTCCCACCGCCACCCTTGAGTTCCGCCATCACCCTCTGGATGTTCGACTGGACCGCATCCTGGTCCACCCGTTGGCGTTTCTTGCCCTTTGCTTTCTTGCTCTTCCGACGACCGTCAGGAGTGTACCCCTCTGCCTGGATCCGAACCTGCCCCCCTGGTGCGGCCGACGCGGCCGGAGTGGAGACGGGCTTCCGGATGACTCTGGCCGGTCCCTCAGGCCCGGATCGCCTCACGGGCTCTGGTTTGGGGGCATCCTCCGCTAGTTCAAAATCTTCGACATGCTCGGGACCGAGGGCCTCTTCCGCATCCTCCAACTCCTCCTGCAACTCCTCCCGGCCCGTGGCCAGTTCAGCTTCTTCGGGCCCCTCGTCCTCCCCCTCACCCACGGCGGCCTCTGCTTCATCGAGGTCCTCGGAGGTGCTGTCGGTTTCTTCGACCACCACAGCGTCGATGTCGGCCAACT
>JBDHGR010000135.1:0-9335 GCA_039589815.1 Gemmatimonadota bacterium
GCCTGGACAGGTCGGGCATCTCCTGGTTTTCAGGCTTCTCGAGGGCGTTGAAGAATACCCTCTGGACCATGGGAAGCATGTAGTAGGCAGCGAAGATCACCCCGCTGCCTGCGATGACAGCCATAACGGGCCGGGCTTGGAAGGTCCCCAGGAGAGCGAGAAACTCCCCTACGAACCCGCTGGTCCCCGGGAGTCCGATGGACGCTAGAGCGGTGATCATGAAAGCCGTGGCGAACCAAGGCGTGACCCGGCCGATCCCGCCGAAATCAGCAATGAGGCGGGTGTGCCGCCGCTCGTACATCATACCCAACAACAGGAAGAGGGCCCCCGTGGAGATCCCGTGAGAGATCATGACGACGAGCCCGCCCTGAAGGCCGTTTACCGTCAGGGCGAAGATGCCCAGGACCACGAAGCCCATGTGGGCGACTGATGTGTACGCCACCAGCTTCTTCGCGTCCGGCTGGACCGCAGCCACCCAAGCCGTATAAATGATCCCGATGATCCCGAGGACCATCATGAGCGTAATCACCGTGGGGTGTTGCGCGGCGGCCGGGAAGAAGGGGAGGAGGAATCTGAGGAATCCGTAGGTTCCCATCTTCAGGAGAACTGCCGCCAGCACCACCGAACCCGGCGTGGGGGCCTCCACGTGAGCGTCAGGAAGCCAGGTGTGGAATGGAAATACCGGAACCTTGATGGAGAAGGCCAGGCAGAATGCGGCGAAGAGCCAGAGCTGCTCAGTGAGGTTCAGAGGCGCGTTCAAGAGAGCTTGATACGCGAAAGACGGCTCTCCACTGACTCCCTGGGCTGCGAAGAACAGGTACAACAACGCCACCAGCATGAGGAGCGAGCCGAAGGCCGTAAAGAGGAAGAACTTTACCGCAGAATAGATTCTCCGCTCTCCACCCCAGACCCCGATGATGAAGTACATGGGGATGAGGGTAATCTCCCAGAACACATAGAAGAGGAAGAGGTCTATGGAGACAAAGACTCCAATGACCCCCGTCTCCATCAGGAGCATGAGGGCGTAGAAGGCCTTTTCGTACTTCTTGATGTAGTTGAACGACCCCAGGATGGCCACGGAGGTGGTAAAGGTGGTGAGAATCACCATGAACAGGCTGATTCCGTCCAACGCCACCGCATAGCTCACGCCCCAGCTGGCGATCCAGGGTACGGAACTCTCGAACTGGAAAGTCCCGACGCCGGGCTCAAAAGCCCACCAGAGACCGAGGCTAACCACAAGAAGGACCAGGCTCCAGCCGAAGGCGATGTGTTTCGCCCGGGCTGTCGGACCCACAAACACCAGCGCCATCCCCACCATGGGAAGCCACAACAGTGTGTGGAGGACCCAGTTGCCGTATCCGATGGACTCAAGAAGAGAGAGCATTCGTGTCTTCCCTCTAGAAGGCGACGACCCCGAGGATCACGAGGACCCCGATGGCCAGGAAGAGGGCGTACGTGTTCACAGAGCCGGTCTGGAAGAGGCTCCCGAACCAACCAAAGGCTCGAGCCAGGTTCCCCAGGCCGTTGGCGATTCCGTCTACAACTCCATCATCGATGACCTTCCAAGCGAAACGCGAGGCCCTTAGGAGGGGCTGGACGATGATCCGATCGTAGAGCTCGTCCACGTAGTACTTCATGTAGAGGACTTTCTTGAAGCCCGTCGGCGCGGCCGCCTCGCTGGCCGGAAGGAGCTTGAAGCCTCCCACGACCCGGGCCGAGACAACAACCACTATCAAGGCCGCCACAAAGGAGCCGAAGGCCCATCCAAACTCACCTCCCCCGAATGGGGAGTGCTCAGCGAAGTCCCCGGCGTAGGTGGCCTGAATCTCCGTGGCTACCCCGGCGACAGGGTGGAGCCACTCGTGGAGCCACTCCGTCATGGGCAAGAGGCCGTATCCTCCCATCCAGGAGTCGGAGATGGCGTGGGGCACATTCACCCAGCCGCCGAAGATGGAGAGAACGGCCAGGATGGCCAGAGGGACCCACATGACCCAAGGGGCCTCATGGAGGTGCCGGGCTTCCTCCTGCCCCGTCCGGTTATTCCCGTGGAAGGTCATGACCATGAGCCGCGTCATATAGACCGCGGTGATCATTGCAGCGGCCAGTGCCATGATCCAGATCAGGGTGAACCAGCCACCAAACATCCCGTCGGCCCTGGCCCCCGCCATCCAGATGATTTCGTCCTTTGAGAAGAAACCTGCAAAGGGCCAGATCCCAGCGATAGCCAGAGTAGCAATCCACATGGTAATCCATGTGATGGGCATGAACTTCCTCAGCCCACCCATGTTCCTCAGGTCCTGGGGATCGGCGTGGTTGTGGGTGTGGTGCAGGGCGTGATGCATGGAATGGATCACGGCCCCGGACCCCAGGAAGAGGAGGGCCTTGAAAAAGGCGTGGGTCATGAGGTGGAAAATCCCGGCCGCATAAGCCCCCACTCCTACCCCAACGAACATGTATCCCAGCTGGGAGATGGTGGAGTAGGCCAGGACCCGTTTGATGTCGTACTGAGCCAGGCCGATGGTTGCTGCGAACAGGGCCGTCACCGCGCCGATAAGAGCCACCGACAAGCCACCCACCGGAGCCAGGGCAAACAGAACCGAGGTCCTGGCCACCATGTATACCCCCGCCGTGACCATGGTGGCGGCGTGAATCAGGGCCGACACGGGCGTGGGCCCTGCCATGGCATCGGGCAACCACACATAGAGGGGTATCTGGGCGCTCTTCCCCGCGGCCCCCAGGAGCAGGCAGAGCGTAATGGCCGTCACCACCCCACCGCCGTAGACCAGAGCATCCGGGGCCGCCGCGAAGACCTCTGTGAAGTTCAGGGTGCCGAACCCGCCAAATGACCCGAAACCCGCGAAGAGCAGGAACATGGCCACCAGGAACCCCAGGTCCCCGATCCGGTTTACGATGAAGGCCTTCTTCCCCGAATCGGCCTTCTCCTTGTCGGTGAACCAGTACCCGATGAGGATGTAGCTACAGAACCCCACCCCCTCCCATCCTACGAACATGACCAGGAAGCTGGCCCCCATGACCAGAATCAGCATGAAGAAAACGAAGAGATTCAGGTAGGCGAAGTACCGGGGGTAGCCCTGGTCCTCCCCCATGTATCCGACGCTGAAGACGTGGATGAGAAACCCCACCCCCGTCACCACCATCATCATGATCATGCTGAGCTGATCGAGCTGGAGCGCCACCTCCACCTGAAAGGCACCCGTATTCATCCAGGTCCAGTAGTGGCGGATGATGGGTTCGTGCATCTCGACCCCCAACATCCGAGTGAAATTCACCAGGACGATAAGGAAGGCCAAGCCAAGAACCCCAGGGCCGATCCAGGTCGGCAAGCTGTGGGTCAGGGGGCGTTTCTCCCCCTGGAAGAAGTCCAGCTCCGACCCGCCCCTCAACGCATCCGCAGACCGCCGTGAAGCAGAAAGGGCCAGGACTCCGTTGATGAGGAACCCAAGGAGGGGGAGGAGGATCACCAGACCGGGCAGGAAAGGATCGAAGGCTTCCCCGGCGGGCCCATGGGCCGCCTGGAGTTCAGGCCCTTCCTGCAAAGCGAAGTACCCCAGTGGAAGAGTCATGCCCCTACCACTTCAAGAGGTTGAAGTTGTTCACGTTGACCGTTTCGTAATGCCGGAAGATGGAGATGATGATGGCCAACCCCACGGCCGCTTCAGCGGCAGCCACGGTCATTACAAAGAAGACATAAAGCTGTCCTTCGATGCCCAGATACCTGGAGAAGGCCACGAAAGACAGGTTCACTGCGTTCAACTGAAGCTCGATGCAGAGGAACATGATGATGGCGTTCCGGCGAACCAGGACACCGAAGGTCCCAACCACAAAGAGGAATGCGCTGACGACGAGGGCTTCGGTAAGCATGCTTCGTCACACCCTCCTTTTGGCCAGGGCCAACGCCCCGACGATGGCTACGAGGAGGAGGACACCCGTCAACTCGAATGCGACGACATAATCCGAGAAGAGGGGATGAGCGATGGCGCCGACGGCCCCTTGGCTCACCAGAAGCGCATCGATGGCCTCCGCACCCTGCGCGTTTTGGTAGATGGGAAGGGCCTCGATGCCTCCGAACTGCCTTGCCAAGAATCCCGCCATGGCCCCGGCTACCGTGAAGGCTGATATGGCCCAAGCTCCGCCCTTGAGGTCCTTCTGATAATCATGCCCCAGGTTCAGAAGCATGATCACGAAGAGGAAGAGAACCATGATGGCGCCGGCGTAGACGATGATCTGGATCGCTGCCAGGAAATGGGCCTCGAAGAGCACATAGATCCCGGCCAGTGACGCCAGAGTCGCCACCATATAGAGAAGGCTGGCAACCGGGTTCTTCCTCGTCACCATGGCCAGGGCGCTCCCGATGGTCACCCCGCTGAAGACGTAGAAGAGAAAGCCGGCGCTAAAAAGGAAATCGAAGAAGTTTGCCATTGATTCTCCCCCTTCATTCCGACTTGGGATCCGAGGGATCCCAGAGGAGTGAGGTGGGGTGATCCTGCTCCATGAGCCGGTCCAGGTCGTACACGAACCGGTCCCGGGTGTATTCCGCGTTCTCGAAGTGGACTCCGACGTGGATGGCCTCTACCGGGCAGACCTCCTGACACATTCCGCAGAAAATGCAACGGAACTCATCGATTTCGTAGACGATAGGATACCGATTCCCCTGGTCGTCCTCTCCTCCCACCAAACGGATGCAGTTGGCGGGGCAGACCGTGGGGCAGAGTCCGCAGGCCACACATTTGGGCCTCCCGTCGGCGTGGACCTCCATCCGATGGGTGCCCCGCCAGCGGGGTGAGAGGTCAGGCCGCTCCTCAGGGTACTGGAGAGTGACCTTGTTGGGATTCACCATATGTTTGAAGGTCAGGGCCATGCCTTTCAGAGTGGCTCGGAGATACGACGTCCTCACGGCTTCCGGGCGTCGAACGACCTTTACGGTTGGTGGCATCTCTATCTCGTCTCTCTCGAGTTCAATCTCCGGAGGAAGCCGTTTGGGCTTCTCGCTCCGACACAAAGCGCTTGTGGGCTTGGGAGGCGGCACCGGACAGTGTGCGACCCCGGTCCAGGACCCACAGGAACAAGCCCGTGCACACCGCGCTGACCACGGTCAGAACCAGGCCAAAGGTGAAGCCGTAGCTCACCTCCAATTGGTCAAGGGCCAGAATCGTGGCGGCCACCACCATCACGTAAGCCAGCGCCACCGGGAGCATGACCTTCCAGCCCAGCTGCATGATCTGGTCATAACGGAACCTGGGCACCGTCCAACGGACCCAGATGAAGAAGATCACGAAGAAGTAGGTTTTCGCCGCGAAGGCCCCGAAGGTGAACAGGGTCTTCCACCAGGCCAGGCTCGCCTCGATGGCAGTGCCGTCCTCCGCGAACCCGCTGATCCACATGTCCCCGTAACGGAAGGCATCGTCCCCCGTCCAAAAGGGAATGTCCCATCCGCCAAAAAACAGTGTGGCCATGAGGGCGGAGGAGGTGAGCATGTGGGAGTACTCGCCCATGGGATACATGGCGTACTTCATCCCCGAGTACTCGGTATGGAACCCGCCCACCAGCTCCGACTCCGCCTCCGGCATGTCGAAGGGCATCCGACTCGTTTCGGCGAAGGCCGAGATGACGAAGAGGATGAAGGCCAGTGAGATGGGGAAGGCGAACCAGAAGTTCAGCTGTTGTTGCTGCCAGACCATCTCTGTGAGGGTGACGTTCCCGGCCATGAGGAGAACCACCACGACCGCCAGTCCCAGGGCCACCTCGTAGCTCACCATCTGGGCCGACGCCCTGAGGCCTCCCAGGAAGGAGAACTTGTTGTTGGAGGCCCATCCGCCCATCACCACCCCGTACACCGCCAGGGAGCTGAGAGCCAGGATGTAGAGAATCCCGATGGGCACATCCGCCACGATCATCGGCACCACATAGTCCCCGATGGGGAGCGGCGCCGCGAAGGGCACGACGGCGAAGGTCACCAGGGCCGGCGCGAGGGAAATGACCGGACCCAACCAGAAATACGGCTGGGCCGCAGCGGCCGGCATGGTTTCCTCTTTGAAGAAGTTCTTCAGACCGTCCGCTGCCGGTTGGAGGATGCCGAAAGGACCAACCCGGTTCGGGCCGTATCGATCCTGAATGAATCCGGCCACTCTCCGCTCCACCAGAGTGGTCAGGGCCACCACCAACAACACGCCTACGAAGACCGCCAGGACGATGATGGTCTTTTCAATGAGGAACAGTGTTTGCTCGTTCATGGGCTCGCTGCCTCAGTCCCCCGCGACGCCAGCGGCCTTCTTCGCCGATGCGCCCCGGGTTCCCAAATCCCGATATGTGATCCCACCGAACTCGGAGACCCCTTCCGCCACCCTGGCGAAGGCCTGGTCCGCGCTGGCGGGAGCTTCCGTCTCGGTGAGCTCCGCCAGGAGTGCTCCAAGCACCAGCCATCCAGGTCTAGCCATGCCCGGAGCTCTGACTCCCGGCCAGAACCGCTGGACCCGCCCCTGGACGTTGGTGTAGCTCCCTTCCTGCTCTGCGAAGGTCGTGAGCGGGAGAACAAAGTCGGCACGGCTCGCAGCCTTGGAGGAATAGCTCCCCAGGTAGACGAACAGCTCTGCCTCGGCGCCGAAGTCCTCTCCGTAGTCCTCGAGCGGGTCCCCAACAACGATGAGGACCCCGGCGTGGCCCGTTATCTCATCCAGACCACCCAAAGCGTTCTCGTCCCCAACCCTTTCAAATCCCAGTAGCTCTGCACCGTTCACGTTGGGTGCCAGATCCTCTCGCCGCGCCAGGAGGGGGAAGCCCGGCAGCGCGATCTCACCTTCGGTCTTGGGAGACCGGTAGACCACGTCACCCCCACCGACCTCGGCCAGAAGACCCTTCAGGAGACCCATCTCCTCATTCGGAGAATGGGCCCAGGTCACAGCCTTCACGGTCCCTTTCGCCTCTCGAAGGCGAGAAAGGAGTGCTCCCAAGGCCTCTGACCATCCGTGGGCTTCCCCATTCACAAGGGGTTCCGTCGTGCGATCGGCCCGGTTGATCCACTCGTAATTGTGTCGGCCGAAGTCGCACATCCACCAACCGTTGACATCAAGGTTCTCACGGGGCTTCAGTCGCTGAACCAGGTCGTCACGGGTTTGGAGGGTGATGTTGCATCCCTGGCTGCACGACGGGCAAACGGAGGGAGTCCGATCCAGATCCCAAGCCCTGGCTTTATGGAGGAAGTCCTTGGACACCAGAGCACCCACTGGGCAGATGTCCACAATGTTTCCGGCGAAGGGAGATCCCTCCAGACCGTCTTCGAAGAAGGTGTCGATGACGGCCCGGCTGCCGCGCTCGACGACGCATAGGCGCTCGTCCTCGGCCACCTCCCTCATGAAGCGGACGCAACGGGTGCACATGACGCACCGGTCGCCATTGAAGAGGACGTCCCCGCCGAAATCGTCCCGTCCCAGGACCCGTTTTGGCTCTCTCCCTCGGCCGTGCTCCCGGCCCTCCTGGAATACATAGTCCTGAAGCTGGCACTCGCCGGACTGGTCGCAGATGGGACAGTCCAGGGGGTGATTCAGCAGATAAAACTCGAGGACTCCCGTCCGCTGCGTTTGGGCCAACTCGCTGTTGGTGTATACCACCTGACCGTCTGCCACGGTGGTCTTGCAGGCCGGGGCGGGTTTCGGCCAACCCTCCACCTCCACCAGACAAAGACGACACATGGCCGGTGAAGAAAGCCCCGGATGGTAGCAGTAGTGCGGGACCTTGATACCGATGGACTCTGCCGCCCTGAGGATGGTGGTCCCCGTGGCGACGGTCACCTCGCTCCCGTCGATACTCAGGGTGACGGTGTTCATCCCTTGCTGATCACTCATGATGCCGCCCCCACCCTTTCCCCGGTCCGGATCCGGGCCAGATACTCCTCCCGGTATTTCTGGATGGATGATTGAACCGGGGCCGCCACCGAATCCGATAGGACACAAATGGTGGTCCCCTCCATCTGGCTGGTGACCTCCATGAGGGTATCCAGATCCTCTTCGGTACCCCTCCCGTCCTCGATGCGCCGAAGGATCTTCTCCGTCCAGGCGCTTCCCTCTCGGCAAGGAGTGCACTGACCGCAGGACTCGTGGGCATAGAAGCCCACCATCCGACGTACCGCTTTGACGATGTCTGTGGAATCGTCCATGACGATGACGGCGGCACAGCCCAGTTGGGAGCCGGATTCAATCACTCCCTCAAATGACATTTGGCAATCGGCGCATTCTTCCGCGTTGAGGATCGGCACCGAGCTACCGCCGGGAATCACCCCTTTCAGTTTCCGGCCCTCCCTCATCCCGCCGCAAACGTCTTCGATGAGCTCCATGAGGGGAAAGCCCAAGGGCAACTCGTAGTTCCCGGGTCGTCTGACGTGGCCGCTGACGCAAAAGAGTTTGGTGCCGGGGCTCTCCGGGGTGCCGTTCGCCCGGTAGGCGTCGGCGCCCTCCTGGATAATGAAGGGGACCGAAGACAGGGTTTCCACGTTATTCACCGTGGAGGGCATCATCATGTACCCGGCCTGCGCCGGGAAAGGCGGTTTCACCCTTGGAGTGCCCCTTTTGCCTTCCAGTGAGTTCATCAGGGCCGTCTCTTCACCGCAGATGTAGGCCCCGCCGCCGCAGTGCACCGTGATGTCGACGTCCACCCCGGATCCCAGAATGTTCGTTCCCAGGTAGCCGGCCTCGTAGGCTTCCTCCACCGCCCTGGCCAGGACCTGGGTGGTCTCGAAAAACTCTCCCCGGCAGTAGACGTAGGCCTCATCCGCCTGAATGGCGTAGGCCGAGATGATCATCCCCTCGATGACCTGGTGAGGCGTCCATCGGAGGAGCTCCCGGTCTTTGAAGGTCCCGGGCTCCGATTCATCGGCATTGCAGAGGAGATAGTGAGGCCTGGTCTTCTCCTTCGGCATGAAGCTCCACTTCACCCCAGCCGGGAACCCGGCCCCTCCCCTTCCCCGGAGGCCGGACGCTTTCACCTCGTCGATAATCGCGTCCCGGCCCATCTCGAAAGCCTTGGCGAGGGTTCGGTACCCGCCCCGTGCCTTCCAACCTTCCACGGTCCGGGCTTCCGGCTCTCCAAAATGTTTGGAGAGGATCCGGACCTCTTTCTCGTGCGTGTATGGGTATGCCATCTATCCACCCTGGGCCTTGAGGCGTTCCAGAATCTCCGGAACATCCTTGGGCATCACGTTCTCGTAGTACCGAGAGTTGATCTGGACTGTAGTCGGGAACCCGCACCCTGCCAGGCACTCCGCCTCGATTACGGTGAAATTCCCGTCTTCCGAAGTCTCCCCCGGCTCAGTCCCGGTATTGTTC
>JBDHGR010000136.1:0-9947 GCA_039589815.1 Gemmatimonadota bacterium
AGGTCGAGGCCATCCATCTCCATGGCCAGATCCCTGAACCTGATGTCCCTCCCCAAAAAGAGCCCCCCGCGAGCATTGAGCCGGCCCAGTTCCGAGGTGAGTTGGGTGCCCCGGAAGTCCAGGAGAATCCCATCGTCGCTCAACTCAAACCCGAATGGCCCCCGCGCGGCCCCCTCCGGAAGTCGGTCTTCGATGGGGAAGAGATCCTCCAGGGCCAGGGGATCGGCTTCGCCCTCCACTGAGACCCGGAGGCCCGCGTCATCTCCCCAGCGGACGTCCACCTGCCCCTGGGTCTGGGAACCCGGAAGCTCCAAGGAGCTCAAGGAGGCCACCAGTCGGCTCCCCTCCCGCCGGAGGTCGCCTTCGGCTCCGGTGACACGGACCGGATCGGGCCATACCTCGCCGATGAAGGAGAGGTTCTGAAGCTCGAACCGCTCCCCTCGTTGCCCTGGGGCCCTGAGAATGGCCTGTCCGAGGTCGAGGTCGAGATCCCGGAAGCTCAACCGACGCAGTGCGGGGCGGCCGTCGGAGGCCGGTTCAACGAGGACCCGACCCGATTCCTGCTGATCCCTGCGGAGCGGAAGGAAGATGTCCAGCGTTCCCTGGTGAATCTCCGCGTCCCTGAGAATGATGGTCCTCCTGGGCCCACTCCCGCTTTCCCCTGGTTCCCCGGTAAGGGTGTCGGAGGTTGATTGCGCGGAGTCGGCGATGATTCCCATGGAATCGGGCATGGCTGCCCCGACAAAGATCGCGACCGCATTGAAGGGATCCTGAAGGGTCAACCGCTCGAGCGTAACCCGGGGCCGCCACAGGTGGACCCCGGTCAGGATCAGGTCACCTCGAAGGAGAGCTGGACCGGAGATCCCGGTTCGAACAGAGTCCGCCCGCAGGAAGGTGCTTCCGTCTTTCCCCCGGATCGTCACGTCTCGAAAGGTGAACCCGTTCAGGAGGCCCGGGGACGAGATCCCGTTGACCTCGATCTCCCCCTGGATCCCACTACCGACACGGGCCAGCGCTTCCCTTAGGACCCACTCTTTCCCGATAGAGGTTTGGGTCACCAGGACCAGGAGGAGAATCGAGACCACAAGCATCGCCAGAAAGACGCGGGCAAAAAGCCGACGGAGTATGCGCAGCCAGGCGGCCATCAGAATGCCTGCCCGATGGATAGGTGGAGCTGGAACCTCCGGAACGTCCACTTTTCCAGCTCTTCGCCCCAGAGCACTGGGGTGGCCAGTTGAACGAGGTTGTCACTGAAGACAAAAGGCTTATCAGAGTCAGGGGGGTCGATCAGGATTTCCTGGGTCACCACCGGCAGATCTTCCCCGCCGGCGAAACGATAGCCCAGGTCCACCCGGATGGGGCCTATGGGGCTGAAGTACCGGACTCCGAACCCCGGGGTAAGCTCCAATCCGTCCAGATCCGGAGTAGTCTCTTCATCCCAGACCTGCCCGAAATCCAGGAAGGTCGCGAACTCCCAGTAAGGGCCCGCCAGGGGGAACCTGACCTCGACGCTCCCTTCGAGGAGCCGCGTGCCTCCCTTGGGTCGAGGCAGGAATTCACCGTCCGCAAGTTCACCGGCGTCACAGGAGAGAGCCTCGAGTTCGAGGGGGGTACAGAGGGCCGGAAGCGGGTTGGGAGGCTCCCCTCGAGGATCGATAAGGAGGCGTGGGTCTTCCAAGTAGAGGACCTGGGGGCCGAGGCGGTTCTGGGCATAGCCCCTCACGCTGTTGGCTCCTCCGGCGAAAAGGCGCTTTTCCGGGTGAAGGATATCACTGGTCAGGGCATCCTCGCCGAACCGTTTGAATCCCCTGGAGTTCACCAACCCGCCACGGAGATGAGCACCGATCACGAGTCGCTGGCTGGGCTGCCTGTACCAGCTCACCTCAGAGAGGATTCTTGTGTACCGAAATTCGGATCCCGTCCAGGCCTCCGCATGTTCCACGTCGGCGGCCAGCAGATACCCCCTCGAGGGGTTGAGGATCTGGTTGCGGCGGTCCTGGGAGAAGGAAACCCCCACGGGGGAAAGGGAGTTGAGCTCTTCGAGAAGGTCGATCTCATCCGTGTCGCAGATGAGATACGCCGAGCAGAAGAGCACGTCTGTGAGCCCGAGCTCGGAAAACCGCGGCCTATAGGAAAAACTCAGGAAGGTGGAAGTCCCCAGGGTCCGGGTAAGACCAAGGGTCATCCCAAAAGCCTTGGTCAAAAAGACGTCAGGGAACGATTGTCGCTCCGCATACAGCCTGGCCGAAAGGGAGTTTCGAGGGGAGTAGAAGTAAGGCTGGGTGAAGTCGAAGGAGATCGATCCAATGGGATCACGGTATTCGTCCCCTACAATCTGAGCCCCGCAAAGGGGGCCCTCCAGTTTGCGGGCAAGTACGTTCGCGACCCTGCCCGTGACCTGGAGACGCCTCGCACCTCCCATGAAGTTTCGGCTGCTCCAGCTTGCCTGGAAGTCGAGGCACTCGGCGGTACTGAATCCGCCTCCTGTTCGGACCCTATGACTATCACCCTCCTCCACTCGGATCGTCAGATCGAGAACCGAGTCCCCGGCGTAGGACGTGATCGTATCGTTTACCTCCCGAAAGATGTCCAGGTTATAAAGGGCTCGCCGGCCTTCGAAGCGGAGATTCTCCCGGTAGAGGTCTCCCTCTTTGTAAGGAAGCATTCGGAGGACCACCGATTCATCCACGGTAGTCCCAACGCCCTGGGCTTCCATAACCTCCACCTCTAAATCACCAAACTCGGACAGGGGACCGGGGTCGACCAAAAAAAACACCCGGGCTTCATAGTTCCCGAGGTCAAGATTGGCACTATCCATCTGGACATATGGGTAGGCAAATCCCCGGTTCCTCAACCGAGTTTCTATTGTGTCCCGAACGGCCCGGGTGGCGGGAAGGCTAAACGGATCACCCACCCTGATGGGAAGGTCCTCGAGAACCGAAGAATCCGAAAGCCCCTCAATCCCTTGGAATTCCAGATCGACC
Organism: Gemmatimonadota bacterium; assembly: GCA_039589815.1. GTDB lineage: Bacteria > Gemmatimonadota > Gemmatimonadetes > Longimicrobiales > Gaopeijiaceae > JABDNZ01. Next base: position 2,985 of record JBDHGR010000136.1, read on the forward strand.
AAACGTACCGGCTCCCCCTCCTGGATCTGGAAGGTGATCTCGACTTCGTTCTCCCGGGGCCGGGTCAGAACCGTATCCACCGCAACTTGCCGGAAACCACGCTGGAAATAGAAGAGGTAGATTCGGGCATAATCCTCCCTGAGGATCCGGTCATTCAGGAAGTAGGGATCCAATGCGAAATCGACCCCGGCCATGCAGAAGGGAATGATCTGGAAGAGGACGGAGCGGCACTCGGTTTCACGGGTGATGATGGCCCTGGAAAGAGCCTCTCCTGAGAATTGGGTATTCCCCTGAAATCGGAGGCTCGTGACCTCCTGGAGGCTCGACTGCCCAAGAAGGGGAGGGGGCGCAAAGGCGGTCAGGCCGATAGCGACCAAAAACATCCACCAAGCGCGCCCCCTCCGCATCTAGCCCTCGTTCTCCTCTGAGCCCTCGGGACGGCTTTTATCCGGTCCCTTCGAATCCAGGGGTTCCAGAGGTTCCCTGGAAAGGAACAACCGCACCAGGTAGAACGAAACTGCCGCAACGGTGGTGGCCAATGCTCCGGCAACGAGGCCAGCCCTGAGGTTCTCCCCGGCTCCCGGGTCGGTCCTCCTATAGTACCTCGTCATGATCCATCCTCCTCGGCCAAGGGGTCCTGGCCCACAACCGAAATACCCCCAAGGCCCGGATGGCCCGACAAGGAGCCGAACGGCCTCCGGGGGAAGGTATGGCTTGCCACCGGAACGAACCCGTCCTCCACATCCACGTACATGTGGTGAGCGATCACCATTTTATCCCTGGTTATTCCTATCAGATTGAAGCTGTTCTTGTTCCGTTCTCTCGCCCTCCCGCGCCGGGACGTTGTTGTCCCGGAATGGGCGATGACCATCCCTCGCTTCCCAGCTCCACCCGGCTGGGAATCCAGGGAATTGGCGACATAGGCCCGGTGAAGGTGCCCTCCCAGGATCAGATCCACCCCCATCTCTCCGAACGCATCCAGACATCTCTGGTACCCCTGGAGGACCTGGTCCGATTCGTAGTCCGGTGCTGGGGCCAGATGGTGATGCAGGACCACCACCCGCAACCGATTCTCGGGCCCTTCCCGGAAAGCGTCGGCGGCAAAAAGCAGTTGGGAATCTCGAAGGTGCCCGTTCACGATGGCCCGGAGGGGAGCCGTGGAGTTGAGCGAAACGACCACCGCCCCGTCGACCTGGGTGACGGTGTCCAGCTCCGAAGAGATAAACTCACGGTAATTCCCCAGGGGCGTGAAGACCCGCTCCCATACACGGTAGAGCGGTACATCGTGGTTCCCCGGAGTCACCACCATGGGCAGGTCCGGAAGACTCCTGAGGTACTCCCGTGCCTGTTGGTATTCCCGGACCTTCGCCCGTTGCGTGAAGTCCCCCGACAGCACCAGGAGATCCGGAGAGAGATCCTGCACAGCCTGCCGAAAGACTCCCGCGACCCTGTCGTCGTGGGGCTTTCCGAAATGAAGATCCGAGCCGTGGAGGATGGTCAGCATCAGTACCTCAGAGCCCCGCAGGGGCGTCTTCCGAAATCGGTGGAGATCGTCGAAGCCTCGAGAACCCCACCAAACCCACCACTACAAGGGTCAAGCTAATGACCTGGGCCAGCGTGAGGAATCCGAAAAAACGATCGTCCTTGGCCCGGAAGAACTCCACGAAGAACCGCTCCATTCCGGCCAGGGCAAGCCAGACCATAAAAAGCCAGCCCTTGGCATGGCAGCGTTTGCGGATAGACCAGAGGAAAAGGAAGATCAGAAAGGAGAGGCCGATCTCATAAAGCTGAGTCGGGTGAACCGGCACGATATCGCCAAAACGAGCCACCAACTCCGGATCGACCTGGATCCCGAAGTCCCTTTCGATAATATCCACCCGGGTGGGTGGGGCTCCTCGAGGGAAAGCGATTCCTACCCAAGAACCGGTAGGCCGGCCCCAGTCGTCTCCGACCAGGAAACACCCGATCCGGCCCACGCCATACGCAAGGGCCAGTCCCGGCGCGATCATGTCGGCTTGTCCCCCAAGGTGGAGGCGTTTTCTTCGAATCTGCCAGACCACCATGGAGAGCCCTCCGAGGAACCCCCCGTACCAGACCAATCCACCTCTGGCGAAGATCAAACTTGCCGGGTTCTCCAACAACAGTGGGAAATTCAGGAGCAGGTAGTAGATCTTGGCTCCGAGGATCCCCCCGACCATCGCCATGAAGAGGAGATCCCAGGTCACCCCCCGGTCACCTCCCTGTCTCCTCATCTCGGACCGGTGGACGGCCCCGGCAGCCAGAAAGGCCAAAAACAGCATCACACCGAAAGAGGTGATCGGTTGGCCACCGACGAGAGGCACCCAATCGGGGAAATGAAAAAGGTACGGGATCAAGGCTGTCTACCCATTGGAGCTGAGTCCACCCTGCGGTCTGGGAGACAAATCCGGGAACGGGAGGTTCGCGTCGGCCGAAACTTCTGCAGGCCCCGCATCGCCCCGTTCCAACCGGAAGAGAGCCGCCTTTGCCACCATGGCCCCATTGTCCATCGACAATCTCGGCGAAGAGACGAACAACCGGCCTTCGGACCCCAACCGAGCCCCGATTTCCTCCTGAAGCCGGGTGTTGGCGGAAACCCCGCCGCCCAACAATACTCGTAGGCACCCGGTTTCTTCCACTGCCCGGAGGGTTTTCGAAGCAAGGACATCCACCGCCGCTTCCTGAAACGCGGCAGCGACGTTTGATCGGTTCTCCTCCAGGGATCCGGTGGCAGAGAGCTCGGATACCAGGTTGGCCACCGCCGTCTTCAGCCCGCTGAAGGAACAATCGTAGTAATCCAGATCGCCGGGCTTTTGGTTCCCCTTCAACATAGGCCTCGGAAGAGAGAACCTCTCCGGATCACCTCCCTCCGCCAGCGCCTCGATGCCGGGGCCCCCGGGGTAGGCGAGATCCAAAACCTTGGCCACCTTGTCGAAAGCCTCCCCAGCTGCGTCATCCCGGGTTTGCCCCATCAGGTAGTATTCGCCCCACTGGGGAACGAAGAGGAGAAGGGTGTGCCCTCCGGAAACCAGGAGGGCCACGAAGGGGGGTTGTGCGTCAGGGGTCTCCAGAGACGGCCCGAAAAGGTGTGCTTCCATGTGGTGGACCGGAACCAGGGGCTTTCCCAGGGAGAATGAGACGGCTTTGGCCCACGAAACGCCCACCAACAAAGCCCCGATCAGGCCCGGCCCCGCGGTCACCCCGACGGCGTCCACATCGGAAAGGGTTCGCCCCGCTTGTCGCAGAGCCGCCTCCACCACTTCCTCCACCCTGACAAGATGGGCCCGGGCGGCCAATTCCGGGACGACCCCCCCATACAAGGCGTGAACGTCCTGGGAATGGATTATGTGGCCCAGTACACCACCGTCCGCCGGTACCAGCGCCGCGGATGTCTCGTCACAACTGGTCTCGATGCCGAGAACCAGTCGGGGGCTCACCGGCCAACCGGACGTCGAAGAAGAACCCATTCCGGAGTCACGCTGTAGCTCACGAACTCCGGCACCCCCTCCACGACCACCAGGACCGCTTTTTCCTCCCCTGGAGCGAGGCTGGCCTCGCTGTCTGGAATGCTCACCGTCAGACTCTCAGGCGCCACGGCCTCAACCAGGCTTGGCGCTCCTGAGAGGACGACGGCAAACGAGGCCGGCGGGGCCTGCAGCTGAGGCTCCGAGGAAAGGTCAGGAAGCACAAGGCGCTGATCGGGAAACTCTCGGATGGTGGTGGAGTCCGTCAGAAACTCCACAGAGGCTTCCCGGGTCAAGATTTCCAGCTCTGGAAACCCCGCAGTGTCTACCGGTTGGATAAAAGACCCAGATCCCACCACCAGGGAGAGATCCATGGGGGTAAGCCGGATTGAGTCCACCCCTTCGAATCCGCTCGCCGGTCCACTCACAACGGCCGACGACGGTGTGATCACTGGCGAGCCCGCCAGGGAAATCCCCTCTGGAAGTTCCCCGTCAAGTTGGAGTTGAAGAGGAATGCTTTGCCGCACGACTCGTTCGAAGCGAAGGATGACAGAGCCCGGCCTCAGGTCTTCCACTACCACCCCCTCCTGGTTCGCCCCTCGAAACCAGGCGTGTTCCAGAAGAACGACGGTGTCACTGTCCAACACATCCGTCATGGGCACATAGACCGGTGGCCGGTTGACACCGATGGCGATGAGGTCCCGAGTCGGTCCTGAGAGGGTGACACTGACCGTAGCCGGCGAAGAGTCCGCAACATGTGCCCACTCCGGATCAATCAGGTCCACCAGAACCGGAATGTCATCCAACACCTCGGTGGTTTGAGCTTCGAACCGGGGAACGGTCCAGAGAAGAACTGCCACCGCGAGGGCCAGGACCTTGAGTCGCCAATTCTTCGTGAAAACCCCCGGGAATAAGGCCATGCCTACCCCCCGAGGAGTCGCTGGATGAGTTGGACGTTCTGCTCAGCGTCCCAGGCCGTGGCTCCTGCCACCTTCTTATAGATGATCCCATCGCGATCGATAACGAAGGATTCCGGCACTCCAGTGGTTTGGAATGTCTGCTGGACTCTCCCAGAAGGATCGTGCAGGATGGAAAAGGAGAGGCCCAGCGAATCGACATAGGTTCGAAGATCACCGCCGGGCCGCCCGAACGCGTCGGCTTCCCCGAAGGGAGCATCCACGCTTATGGCCAAAACCTCGAACTCCGGATCGCCGATCTCCCGGTAGAGACGTTCCATGGAAGGCATTTCCTCCCGGCAGGGCGCGCACCAGGTCGCCCAGATGTTCAGGAGGAGGACCTTCCCGCGGAAATCCTGGAAGGTCTTCGGCGAACCCTCCATATCCACCGCCGAGAACTCCGGGGCGGGCCGCCCCGGTATCACCGGGTTCAGCCGATCCCGGTTCACCCACGCCAGCAGAACCACCAGTCCGGCCGCCACGGCAGTGAACGCGTAAGGGATCCAGGAGCGTTTCTTGGACATGATCTGCGTCAAAGGGAGTCGGGGAAGTCTCAGCTACTTTACGGTCTTTCGGGTGGATTGTTCCGCGGCCCGACTTCTCCAGGGTACTCGCCCCTCCGCCCCACCACCAGGCGAATGGAAGACCCTTCCTGGACCAAGGTCCGGGCCGGAGGCGACTGTTCGACCACCAATCCCTGGTCCCGGCCAAACCGAAACCGGGTTTCCACCTCACCGACGACCAGGCCCAGGGAATCGATCACAGAGAGTGCGTCCTCTTCGGAAAGGCCAAGAAGGAGCGGCATTTCGAACTCAGGAGGCCCCATGCTCACGGCAAGGTGCACTTCCATGGGTATGCTGGCTTCCGTCCCCGGTTCCGGGGTCATGCCCACGACTTCTCCCCTGGGGTCCTGAGCATCCACGGAGTCCACTGTCACCACGAAGCCGGAGGTCTCCAGGATGGTTCGGGCACGGTCTGCATTCAATCGCAGGACATCCGGTACCGGCCGCTGCTCAGTCCCGGTGCTGAGGGTAACCCTGACCGTATCCCCTACCAGAGAGAGCTGGCCAGGAAGAGGGCTCTGGCCCACGATCCGACCCTCAGAGATGGTTGGATGATTGAGAGAGTCAACGGGACTGAGAGCCAATCCCAGTGCACGGAGTGTGTCGGCTACGTCCGCAGGGCGCTGTTCCAGGAGGTTCGGGACCGTGGAAAGGTCACCCGGAGGAGGGGGAAGAGGATAAACGACCCTGGTGGAAATGAGGTAACCTCCAGCGAATCCCACCACTGCCAAACCCGCGAGTCCCCCCAACGTCCAGGGATCGGTGATGAACCGCCACCACCGGTTTTCCTTCCCGGGGCCTCTGCCGCCACTCTTCGAAAAAAGCCCCTTCCACCGAGGTGTTCCTCGGCCGTTCCTTCGGCGGCGGCGGATGCTTCCTCCCAATCTCATGGTCTCTCGATTATCCCGGTTTCACCAATGCGCGATGGGGCGGAGCTATGGAAGCTGGTTGAGTACCTCGAGGACACTCTAACCCCAGACCGGAGTTTCCTGCAAAGCCTCATATCACGATCCCAAGAAGGACACACCCCGAAGACTCTGACTGCAGAATCCATGCCCTGCGGGAGTAATGGCCCTCCCGCACCGCTTGCATCCGAGACTCCGCTGGTTAAGAATGGTCAGTTCACTGAAGAACGGAGTCTCCCTAAGAGATTCGGCTTCCCGGGTCCTAGGTTTGTCACACTTTGTCCTACGTTTTTCACACTTCCCTTTTTGGAGGAACCTGACAATCCGCGAGGAGAAAGAAAGGGCTTCCAGGCAACTGATGGAGCCAGGGGTGGCCGAACCTATCTGGTATCATGCTCCTCACCGAGAAGTCGGTCCGAAAAATCCTGGAGGCGGGTCCCGGATCTGGTGAGCTCACTGTTTCCCTTGACCTCGGCCTGTCTGAGAGTGAAATCCGTGTGCTCGAGGTAGGAGTAGACTTCGGGGAGGGCGGGCTTGTTCCTTTCCCAGCGTTACGCAGGATCCAAAAGGACCCCGACTCCGTGTTTCGGGTCATCGGCGGAGCAGTCGAAAAGGTCATGCTCTTCTCTCCCGAAACCCAGAAGACCTACAAACTGCGACCGACACGATCCTGGCCAGCGCTGGAGATTTCCGGCGTCCTCATGCACCGGGTCGCGGGAACCGATCCTCTGGAAGATGCCGCCTCGAAGGTGCGGGCACTCGGGAGAGGGAGGTTGGGGGAGGTTCTGGACACCTGCTGTGGCCTCGGGTACACCGCGATCCTAGGAGCAAAACGGGCCGATGCGGTCACCACAATCGAGATCGATCCTTCGGTGATCTCCCTCGCCAGACTCAACCCTCACTCAAGGCCGCTTTTTGTTGAGGGCTCGCGAATTCAGCTCCTGGAAACCGACACTCGCCAGGCAATCGTGAATTTCAGAGAATCCTCGTTCGATTCAGTAATCCACGATCCCCCGACGCTTGCACTCGGCGGTGACCTTTACTCCTCATCCTTCTA
>JBDHGR010000137.1:0-9227 GCA_039589815.1 Gemmatimonadota bacterium
AGCCGGTGTACTCGCCCGGGCAGAGCTCCCTGACAGCGCCCATGCCGTGCTCTCCCGTTCCCGGTCCAACCCCGCGGTGGATCCGGAGATGGAGCTCCTTGGGGTGGAAGCCCTCGTTCGCCTCCACCACTTGGGTGAACCGGAAGAAGCCTTCTCGCTTCTCCGCACCTACCTCACCACCAATCCCGGGCACCGACAGGGTTGGCAGTGGACCTCCCACTGGTGGTGGCGGCCCCTCCAGACCGATCCCTCCTTCAGGGCTTTGATAGAGGGGTAGTAAAACCCTCGTTCCCCTTGCGGGATTTCCCTGTTGACCTTAAATAGTTTCAAGCTAAAATATATTTTTGGACATCCTAAAGAACTCAAAAACGAAGCCACCCCATTTCTCGGGTTGGAAACGTTCTTCCTTGCGTCCAGAAAGGAACACAATGAGGCGGATTCTTGGTGGTATAGCGTTTGGGATCGGAGCATTTGCGCTGGCCAGCTGCAGCGATGGATCGGATTCCTTCGTTCCGGAAAACCCCGGCCAAGAGGCAGACCTGACCCAGGGAGTTCTAGCCGACATGGTAGACGGTTCCACGGAAGAAGGGATAGCGCAGGGAGGAAACCCCTTCTTCTTTTTTCTCTCCCCGCTGGTGGAGAATCCAGAGTACTCGGGAGTGGCCGACGACGGACTGACCCCGGTGGTGACCGTCTGCAATTGGGACGTCCCAGCAAAGGCCTGTGTGGATCCTGGTCCAGGCGTTCCTGATCCTGCCGTCTTTTCCATGGATGCCGATGACTCGGATTTCGGTGTCGATGTGATCCCGGGTCTCGGTTACTCCGCAGTGTGGCATACCAACGCCTATCCTGCCCCAGAAGGACAGATCTTTGGGATCACCGTTTCGGTGGTTGGGGAAGTTCTGGGGTGGCTGGAGGTGAAAGCCTACGGTCAGCAGGAGTACAACAGCTACAAGAATTCCGGAGATCCAGATGGCTTCACCGTGATCTCTACCAACGGGTCAGCAAACATCAAATTCCGAATCGAAAACCTGGCTTTGGAGCACATCTACTGCGAGCCGACCGGTATCGAAGACTGTGACGTGGCCGTCCTAACTTATGACCCGAACTCCGTGGAGGAAGACTGCCTGACGGTGATCGACACGCCGCCGGGCTCCGACGCGGCTTTGGGGTCCAGGGCATGCGTCCCCCTCTCGGCCGCACAAGGGATCGGTCCGGGAGACCAGTTCGTCGTGATCTTGACCCTGGAAGAAGCGGGCGAAACCCAGGGCGGGGGGGCCTTCTTGGCCGGGCTGATTCCCTACTTCCCGGACATCAAGATCATCCCGGACGGGATCAACTTCGACCCGGAAAACGGTGTGAACTTCACTATCTGTCAGGCCTTCGAAATCCCGGAGGACCTTCACGACTACTTGAGACCGTTCCTGATCTATTCGAATGGAATAACCAAGCTTCCCGGGCCAGGCGAGTACACTACCGACGCAGTGGAATGTTTCGATCCCGTCGAGCCACCGGTGCTGGGGGCAACCGACCAGGGCGGACGTTTCGACATCCTTGATCGACTGGCTCGGGGCTTCTCCCAAGCATCGCGATTCTTCCTTCCCGAGCCTCTCCATGCACGACGTCGCCTTCACGGCGGCTTGAATACGGTCGTGTGGGAGCTTTCGCCGTCCGATGATGGCCCCGATGGCCCCGATGATGGCCCTGGTGGCCCCGATGCAGTCGCTGGCCTGGTGGGCGGTTCTGGTCCCATCCAGTTGGCCACCGAGCCGACGGTCCTGGAGCTGGGTGCCGTTTTGGATATATCTCCATCCAATAGCACCGCGAAGGTGGACGATCTGCCGCTGCCCCTTGAGGGATGGGAGGTGGTCGTGGATACCGAGGTCACCATCGACATCCAGGCCATCAGCGTCGGGGGAGAATCCTTCGGGTTCGGGGGAGAGATCTTCCCGTTCGAGGTGCCCGTGGTCGTCGCCGCTGAGCTCCAGCCGGGGGGCTCGGGGGTGATCTGGCCTGGGAACGCGGTCCATGACCCGGTCTCCCAAACCTATACCATGCCCTACGACGAGGCCTCCCAGACCTATACTGCGACCTATGAACCCTTCGCTCTCGAGCCTGGCGATTACCTGGTCACGATCACGATTGACGGAGTGGATCTGGACGGGAGCCCCTTCCCCTTGACGATCAAACCACTGAGCGGTGAGCTGGTGGTTTCAGTGAACATCGAGGGAGAGGTCGTGCCAGAAAACGGCCTTCCCGTCTATCTCTATGATGCTGACGACATGAGGGTCCTCTACGACGCAGACGGTGTCCTGCTCCCCCCCGTGGCCACGGACGAGTCAGGGTTCGCCAGATTCCCGAACACCGTTTTCGGGAGTTACACCGTTCATCTTCCAAAGCGCGACTTCGACATGGATTTCACCGGAGTGAAATCCACCGATCCCCTGGTCATCACGGAAGCGATGACTGAGCGTGACTTCCCCCACGCAGTGGACGGCAATACGGTGACATTCACCGCCGATGCCCTCGAAATGCCGGAGATGTCCAGGATCTGGCGCGTTGGAGATGTTGATGAGACAACTGGGCTCGGTGGGAACGGGAATGCCTACCGGTACGACCCGCTCGGGAGAAGCTGGACCGGGGCTCAGAACCAGGTGATCAAGGACGACCCGCTCCATTACGTCCCGGGCCACCTCGCCTCTGCGGCCAGCTCAGATGAGAACGGCTTCATTCAAGGCTTGTTCGCGCCGGTTTGTGACGCGAGCAGCGGGTCAAAGCAGTGCAAGGTCCGAGGGTGGCTGGGCCTGACGGACGAGGTGGAAGAAGGAATCTTTGTTTGGGTTGATGGTGAGGTGTCCGAATACCGCAACTGGCGAGATGATCCGTACGCTGACAGGAAAAGAGACAGCAAAGATCACGTCGAGATCGCGCCCGACGGCCTCTGGAACGTCATCAATGGAGCCAGCTCCACCAACGACGGTTTCTTTGTCGAGTGGGATGTAGTGTGGCCGGGGCCGCCTTTCCCTCCCCCATCCCAATGACGTAGATCAGCCCACCGGGCTAGGCCGCAAAAAAGAGACGCGGGCGGGGGATCGTTCCCCCGCCCGCTCTTCTATCCAGTAACCGTGGTTGCCCCGAGCCTTGCCGCTCCTCCCCTACCGCTCTCCGTCCAGAAGGCGGGTTGGCAGCGGCATCGGGGTCATCAGCTTGTAGATCGGCACCACGGCAGGACCCCTCTGGCCTCGCTGCCGAAGCATGGCCTGAACCCTTGGATCCTGCGGATCCACCCCCGGTGGAAGCCCGGGTTCACCCTCTGCTCCAGGAGCCGGACGAGGAATCCAGGCATCCATGGTATTCCAGTAGACCACGTTGTCGTCCGATTCCGGCTCCAGCATGTGAGCCGCCAAACGCCCGAGGAACTGGGCCGTGGGCACCAGGTAGGTCCCCACGGGGAACGCTTGCTCCAGGGTCACCACTTCACCGACCTCCACAACGGTTGCTGCGGCATGGTTGTAGGCCCTCTCGTAGGTCACACCAGCCACTGTGTAAGCATCTACGGTCAGGCTGTCCGGTTCCGTGAACACCTCCACGGTGATCCCATGGCGTTTCAGCATGGCGACGGCGTCCACCGCATCCCGGGGAAGGATGTACGCGAACGGCCGGGGCCGGACCTTGGTTGCGATGGGCTTCTTCATGAGTTGGGCGCCCGTAACCTCGATGGTATCGATCGGGGTGCCCGGAGGAGCATTTCGTCCTCCGCCCTGGATGATGGTGTAGTCCACGGTGTAATCCTCGGGCCCATACTCCATCTGGACAGCGATCTCACCTCGGGGCTCGGCGCCCAACGCGATCGTTTCCATTCGGGCGGCATCGACGAGGTTCAGGAGTTTTTCGGAGTTGTTCACCGCATACTCCACCACCGCGAGGTTCCCCAAATAACCAGCTCTGGCACCTTCCTCCCGCTCCTGGCCCGGGGCTTCGAAAAGGATGCCTACCGAGTTGATGAACCCACCGTAATTCCGGGCGATACGGGCCTGGAAACCTCCGCCCCGCCACGACTCTTCATTCCCCCCAGAGTAGTACCAGGATCTCTTTCCTTCGGTGGCCATCTTCGCATCGATGGATGGAAAGATCTCCTGGTCGCAGAGGAGTGTGATCTCCTGGGCCGGGTCATAGTGGCTGTTGCACTGATAACAGAGGTTATAGGGCCGGGATCCTCCGTTGTGGGAGTCCACGAACATGTGAGGCCGCCAGGCCCCCATCAGGTTGGTGACATAATTCGCCAGAGCCGGCTGCTCCAGCTTCACGTAGTCGCGGTTGAGATCGATCCCCCACGCGTTCCCTCGGGAGCCCCGCTCCGACGCCTCATAGCCGTCGGGATTGACCTGGGGTGCGGCCAGGACCGTGACCCTGTCCAGGAGCTCATTGGCCGCAGTGCCCGGTGTGGCGAAATCCCGCATCAGGATCAGGAGTCCCTCCCGAAAAGTCCTCTCCCCGCCATGGACGTTCGCGGAAAGTAGCACGATGGGACGACCCAACGCCCAAGCTTCCCAGGGTTCGCTCACCAGCGGTTTGCTGAACACGGCGAAGGGCAGTTCCCTTCCCTCCCAGGTTTTACCATAACTCCCAAGGCGCATATCCATGGAGGCCGCGCTCAGGGCTTCCATGTACTCCCACATTTCCAGGTGGTTGGTGTTGGTTTGATGCCCCGAGAGCTCGAAGGCCGTTTTTGGGAACCCATCGGCCACGGGAGTCCAAGCCTCCTGTGCCAGGAGGGAGGTTCGGGGGAAAACTAGACAGAGAGCGCACGCCAGGCTGGCCCTCAGGAAGGTCTTGAATACAGGGATCGGATGGAGTCTCATGGTCACCTCGGATGAGAGAAACGTTCGGCGGATGGTAGGCGGGCAGAGGAGCACCCGCAAGAACCCCTTTGGATAGAGGACACCTGAGCCGATGGGATTGCTCAAAGGCCTCGAGAGGTGAGGTTGCCGGCCCCCCCCTCGACCTACAGCTTAATCACAGATTGAGACCACATTCCCAGCCCGGTCGAAGTGGGCCGGCCCCGAACCGCGGGTCGGGAAACGCCCCGTCTCCTGGGTAATGCCGGCTTCACAAAAAGGAGGGTCCCCCGTGCCCTCAGAACTCGTGGCGAAACGGGAGCACCAAAAATGAACCAGAAAAAAGCCCTCGCCCTCTGCCTTGGACTCCTCCTATTGGCCGGATCGTCCGCCCACGCCCGGCAGGACCCGGATGCGGTGGAGATCCGGACGACACCCATTCGAGGCGGAGTGCACATGATCACTGCAGCTGGGGGAAACCTGGTTGCGTTCACCGGGGCCGACGGAATCCTCATGGTGGACGCGGATTATGCCGAGCTCTCTGAGCGCATCCTGTCCGCTGCAAGAGAGGTGTCCTCTCAAAACCCCGAACTCCGATTCCTCGTCAACACCCACTGGCACTTCGATCATACCGGCGGGAACGAGAACTTTGCCCGGGCCGGGGCCGTTCTCATTGCCCACGAGGGAGTCGGCCGGCTCCTGGCAGAGGACCAGGTCATGGACGCGGTGGGGGGGCGGGAGGTGCCAGCCGCGCCCCCCGCGGGCAGGCCCACGATCACCTTCAATGACCGCATGGATTTGGCCCTGAATGGGGATCTCCTCCACTTGGTTCATATGGCCAACGCCCACACCGACGGGGATCTCATCGTTCATTTCCGGGATGCCGATGTGATCCACATGGGCGACATCTTCTTCAACGGAACGTACCCGTTCATCGATGTCGACAACGGAGGGAATATTGCTGGCATGGTCCGAGCTCTGGAGGAGGTTCTGGCACATTCGGGGGAGACGACCTTGTTCATCCCCGGCCACGGACCTCTTGCCGACCGAGGGGACCTCGAGGCCTACGCCGGAATGCTGGAAACGGTAAGCGACCGGATCCACGCCCTCATTCAGGCTGGGAAGAACCGGGACGAGGTAATCGCGGAGAAGCCAACCGCGGACCTGGACGAGGTATGGGGCGGCCAGGGAGGGTTCATGGAACCCGACAGATGGGTAGGCTTGGTCTACGACGGAGCCGTCAGGAGCGGGTAGGAGGGACGGGCCCTGGCAGGGGTGTCCCTCCGGGTCCCATCAGTTGGTTACCGCTCCACCACCAGAGTGACGGTCGATGCCTGTCGCTGCTGGAATGTCGCCCGGGCTGCCACCTGTTGGACGGTCGCAGTGTAGTTCGCCACCACCTTTACGTTCGGGACCAGGAGTTCAGCCACGACCCCTCCCGTAGCCAGGTTTCCTGCAACCAGAACCTGTCTTGAGGTTGTAGACCCTGGAGACACGTAGAGGTCGGGAAAGCCGGAACGGATGGAGTCGACCTGGCCACCCGCGACAGTGAATAGGATTCCACCGTCATCCGAGTTTGGAGAGATGAGGCGTATCCGCAACCAGCCGGGAATCGGGTCCTCTTCTGGCCCGGGTTCGGACGGGGTGGAATCCCCACAGCTGAGCAGAAGGACGCTTGCAGCCATCAGCGAAGTCCAGAGGAAAAGCCTCATGATCTTCACGATCCTCCCCCTGGTGCCTCGCCGGATCCCTGACGGGCGAGTTGGGCCAGGAAATCACCGAGGTTGTAGGCCCCGTCTCCGTTCCCTTCCAGGTCCAGGAACCGCAGCTGCATGTCGGACAGGCAGGCCGCTCCGAGGAGGTGTTGGGCTGCGCATCCAGTAGGTACGAAGGGGGCGGTCAGCGTGAATGTATCGGTCAGGATCGCCTGCCCGCCGTTGGTGCTCTCCACCGAGATCGTGCCCGTGAAGGTCCCCAGGGCCAGCCCCGCCGGGTTCCGCACCCACCGCACCATGCCATCCCCGGATCCGCTGGTGGTAGTCAACGTCAGCCAGGGAGAATCAGAGGTGGCGGTCCACTGGGCGGCCCCGCCCCCCCCACCCGACAGGAGGACCCGGGCCGAGTCCGGAACGACGTCTGCGCTTCCCGACACGGCATGAGCGCTCCGGTTGGTGGGATCCAGACCCACCAGGGGTGTGTCCATGACCAAGCTGTCCAGGATGAGCGTCGGGGTGCCCAGTGCCCCCACCGAGGTAATGCGTATGGTGTCGACATAGATGCCCTCGGCCAGGGCCGTGGGATCTTTGGTCCAACGGAGGGTGCCACTCCCAAAGAGACGAGGCGTATTGATGGTGAGCCACGGGGCGTCGCCGTGGGTCGCCTCCCAGATTGCCTGGTTGGCGTCAGGGCCTGTGATGCTCACGGCAGCCGTGTCCAGAATCGGGGTGGTACTCCCCACGGCCGCCGTGTGCGAGCGCCTGATGGGGTCCACCGTCATGGTCCGGGGTGCCATTACCACCAATGTGTCCACCACCTCAAAGGGGCTGTCGAGGGCCCCCGGTGCCGAGACCCGGATGGTATCGACGAAGGTGCCGGGCCCGAGCCCGGTGAGATCCCGGGTCCACCGGAGCCTGGCGGTCCCGGTTCCCTCTGCCGTGGTGAGGGTCAGCCACGGGGCGTTGTTGGCGGCGGCCCATTGAGTCACGGTGGAGTTGACGCCGGTCAGCACCACCGTGGCAGAGTCGTGTAGGGGTTCAGGGTTCCCAATGAGCTCCGAGTCGACCCGGGCTCCCGGCAGAACCGCCAAGGTCAACGCACGATCGAGGGTCAGTGAGAACAACCCCCGGCCGTGGGTGGCCGCCATGAGAACCCCTGTGCTGGGGTTATAGGTCAGATCGAAGACGGCCACATTGGGGAGGCCGTCGTTCATGACGGTCCAACTTCCTCCGGCATCGGTGGACATGAACACACCCAGGTCCGTCCCAATGAACACCGTGTTGGGCTCCGCCGGATCCAAGACCACAGCATTCACCGGAATATCGGGAAGGTTGGAGCTCACGTCTTGCCAGCTGGTACCCCCGTCGGCAGTGCTGAACACGTGCCCGCTTCCAAACCCCGACACCGTCAGGAAGGCCGACTGCCAGTTCGCGGGATCAACTGCAATATCCTTGATGAACCGGTTCGGCAGACCCACAGTGATCTGATTCCAGCTCTCGCCTCCGTTGGTGGTCAACTGGGCCAGCCCTCTATTGGTCCCCATGTAGACCACTTCGGAGTTGGAAGCAGAGGGCGCTATGGCCGAGATGCGCCCCGACGAGGCGGGACTGATAGCGGTCCAATTCTCCGCCTGGTCGTCGGTCCGGTAGAGCGTGACGGTTCCGAAGTAGAGGCGGCCTGGATTGACGGGATCCATCACCAACGGCGGGATGAAGAGCGCCCGTTCCGATAAGTCGATCCCATTGACCTTCCGGGAAAAGCCAGCGCCGTCCGAGCGTCGAGGGCCACTAAAGGCGCCGTCCACCTTCCATTGGGTTTCACCGTACCGGACGACGGGGTTGAGGAAGTCGATGGCGGTGAACCCGCCATCTCCCCCAATCACGCGCGTGTACTCAACCGAGCCTGTTGATTCCAGGGTACCGTTGTCCTGGGTCCCTCCCAAGGAAACGGCCGCGTCCCAGGGGTGGAGAGAAACGCCCGGGTAGAACTGGGTGAGGGCCAAGTTGGTGTTCAGGGAGGTCCACTCCGAGCCCCCGTTGGTGGACCGGAAAACCCCTCCATCATTTCCAACGTAGACCGTGGCGGGATTCTGGGGATCGAAGGTGATGTGGTGCTGGTCCACGTGGATCCCACCGCGGATATCGAGGAACGTGACTCCGCCGTTGGTGGATCTGAACAGAGATACACCGCCAAAGAAGATCGTGTTGGGATCAGCCGGGGATACGGCGATGGTCATGTTGTACCAGCATTGGCTCCCACACGACGCACCGGTAGCCGTGAGCTTGGTCCAGCTTCCACCTCCGTTGGTCGACTTCCAGATCCCCAGAAGGTTCGACTCGGTTCTGTGTTGAATGCTGGCAAGCACCGTTTCCGGTGAGGACGGAGCCAGGGCCAGGTTTATCCGGGAGACATCCTCGGTGGGGAAACCCACCGTGAGGGTGTCCCAGCTCATTCCGCCGTCCGTGCTTTTGAACACCCCCGTGTATCGGATCGCGGCATAGAGAACCTGGGAATCTGTGGGATTCCTGATGAGATCTGTGGCGGTCCCGTTCAGGACCAGGGTCCACGTGTCGCCCCCATTCGTGGATCGGAAGAGTCCGTTGTCACTGGCCGCCAGAACGGTGGTCACGCCCACATCGCCCGCTGTACCGGGATCGATGTTGTAATGAGAGA
>JBDHGR010000138.1:0-17255 GCA_039589815.1 Gemmatimonadota bacterium
ATCCACCTCCATCTCCTTGGGGGACGGGGCATGGCGTGGCCTCCGGGATAGGGTGGTTGTTGCTGGGGGGCCGCGTTGACCACCCTTTCCCCTCCCGGTAGCTTGAACCCACCCAAAATGGAGGTTCGGTGGATTGGCCCGCTCACTCAAAAGCCGGCTTCAGGATGATCTGAAAGAAGCGAGAAAAAGCAGGGACAAGCTGCGTACTCTGGCCATCTCGATGACTCTCTCCGAGCTCCGGAATTACGAGATCGAGCGTGGAGAGGATGCAGGGGATCCTGAGGCCCTCTCCGTCATCGGGAAAGCGGTGAAGCGGCGAAAAGACGCCGCGGAACAGATGCGATCCGGGGGGCGAGAGGATCTGGCACAGAAGGAGGAAGCGGAGGCAGAACTGCTCTCGGTCTATCTCCCGAAGGGCATGTCTGAGGAGGAGGTTCGACTGATCGTGCTGGAGATCGTTGGGGAGGGATTGCAGGACATGGGTCCGGTCATGGGCCGGTTGATGCCCCGCCTCAAAGGACGGTTCGATGGCAAGGAGGCCAATCGAATTGTCCGGGAGGTTTTGGCTGAGTGATGGGTGTGCTCGCCTCTCTTCCTGCACGTCCGAACACGGGCGCTGGCCATGGGGCCGGCGCCCGTCCGACGTTTCGGGGCAAGGGGAATGCTCCACCTCATGTAAGCCCCAGGGGATCCCCGTGAACCTGCATGCCCTCGAAGTCCTGGAGTTCAGGCGGGTCCTTCAGGGAGTGGCTGCCCGAGCATTGAGTGATCTCGGGAGGGAACGGATCCTCGGATTGGTCCCCGGGACCCGGCTCGGCCTGGTCCAGACCGAGCTCAAACGGGTGGAAGAAACCGCTCGGTTCCTGGATCGACACAGAGACTGGTCCGGTCCGGAGATTCCCAACGCCCGGCTGGGCCTGGAGCGCCTTGGATTGGAAGGAAGTGTGCTAGAACCCAAGGAGCTCTTTTCCTTGGGGCGGTTACTCGAGTCAGGCCGAGAGTTGAAGGATGGCCTTTCCAAAGCTTCGTCCGAGCTCCCCAGCCTCGGGTTCCTTTCCGAGAATCTCTTCGAGGACGTGCCGGCCGAGAAAACGATCCGGAGGGTCGTGGACCGGGAGGGCGCGATACTCGACTCGGCCAGTAAGGAGTTGCGTCGGATCCGGGGGCGCCTCAGGCGGATCCATAGCGAGGTCGTCCAGGCTCTCGAGAAGCTCCTGGGCACACTTCCGGACCGTATCGTGGTTCCTGACGCGTCTGTGACGATCCGGGACGGCCGGTATGTGATTCCCGTTCGAAGGGAGGGAAGGGGGGAGGTAGGAGGGGCGGTTCTGGACGAATCTGCCACTGGTGCGACGCTTTTCGTGGAGCCTCCGGTGGCCCTCACGATGATGAGCGAGTTACGTGAACTCCGACGCGAGGAGAACAGGGAGATTCTCCGGATCCTCCGAGAACAGACCGAAGCTATCCGGCCTGCCGCGCCCCTCCTGGAGGCCTCCCAGGAAGCCCTGGTTACTTTCGACACCCTTTACGCCAGGGGCCTGGCCGCCCTGGCCTGGGACGGTATGGCCCCCTCCTTCCTTCCGGCGGGCACCCAGGAACTGGAGGTCGTGCACGGCAGGCACCCACTCCTCATCTCCAGCGCTCACGGGGAGGTTGTCCCCTTTGACCTCAGGCTCGATGGAGGAGAAAGGGTCCTGATTGTTTCGGGCCCCAACACCGGGGGGAAGAGTGTGTTTCTGAAGGCTTTGGGCCTCATTTCCGTGCTGGCCCAAAGCGGTATCGTGCCGCCGGTGGGGGAGGGGACGAGGATTCCCATCTTCACCGGGGTGTTTGCCGATATCGGCGATGAACAGTCCATTGCGGAAAGCCTCTCCACCTTTTCCGCACACGTCGCGAACCTCAAGGAAATCGTGGCGGAAGCAGACGGGGAATCCCTGGTCCTTATCGATGAGATGGGGACTGGCACCGATCCCCAGGAGGGGGCCGCCCTTTCCAAAGCGATCCTCGAGGAATTGGCGGGGAGAGGGACGCTCACCGTGGCGACCTCCCATCTGGGAGCCCTGAAGCGCCTCGACGTTCCGGGAAGCGGGGTGGTGAACGCTTCTCTGCAGTTCGACCCGGATCGGATTGAACCCACCTACCAACTCCTCAAAGGTCGACCGGGCCGGAGCTACGGCTTGGCCATCGCCCGGAGGCTTGGGTTTCCACCTGAGATTCTGGACAGGGCTGAGGGCCATCTCCCAAAGGAGGAGGCCAGGATGGAGGACCTCTTGGCCGCTCTCGAACGGAAAGAGAAAGAAGCTGGCAAACTGGTAGACTCCCTCGCTCTGGAGAGGGCTCAGACCGAGCGCCTCAAAGAAGGGCTCCAGGAGCGGGAGGCCGTCCTGAAGGATAAGGAGCGGACCGCCCGAAATCGTGCCCAGGAGGAGGCGCGTCGGCTTCTAATGGAGGCTCGTCGGGAGGTGGAGGAGGCTATCCAGGAAGTGAGGGCAGCCTGGGAACAAAGCCGCGACGATGAGGCCGCGTTGCAGGAAGTACAGCGAAAGGCCCGGCGAAAGGTGGAAGAGGCCGCGCAGCGACATCGCTCCCGTGGGAAGAGGTCGACGCGGGCCCTCGGGACGGAGGGTATCTGCCCTGGAGACCGGGTGAGCCTGATCGGAACCGGGTCAAAGGGCACCGTAGTGGAGGTTCGGGAGGACAGGGCTGTGGTTGAGACTTCCGGGGTGCGGCTTCAGGTGGCTACGGAAGACCTGGTGCTCCTGGCCGAGGCCGACCGGGGCGGTGCGAGACCTCCTTCCTCCCCCTCCACCCCTGCATCGTCGTGGCAGGGGCCCGAGGCCGAGCCGGAAACGGAGCTGGACGTAAGAGGGTTCCGGGTTCCGGAAGTGGGTATGGAAGTGGACAGAGCTCTTGATCAGGCGATTCTGGGGGGACTTGGTGAACTCCGAATCATCCATGGGAAGGGGACAGGAGCCCTTCGGCAGGTGATTTCGGAAATGTTGGCCGTGGATGGCCGGGTGAGCGAATTCAGAATGGGCGTCCCCGCCGAGGGGGGAGCAGGTGTGACCATCGTGAGGCTTCGGTGATTCCCGACGATGTTGTAGACGAAGTCCGGGCTCGGGCTGACATCGTCGAGGTCATCGGCGAGCATGTGGCCCTGAAGCGGGCCGGCAAGGACTTCAAGGCCCGCTGTCCTTTCCACGAGGAGCGGACCACCAGCTTCTACGTCGTGCCCTCGAAAGGGTTTAATAAATGCTTCGGCTGTAACGAGTCCGGGGATGTCTTCACGTTTTTGATGAAGCGTCTTGGCTTGAGCTTCGTGGATGCCGTCAAGGCCGTGGCGGCACGGTCGGGGGTCGAGGTCCGGGAGGTTACCAGGCAAGGGGGGGAGGACCCGCACCGCCACCTCCACGAGGCAAACTCTTTTGCCCTGGAATTCTATCAGAAGAATCTCTGGGACCCCAAAGGCGGGAAGAGTGCCCGGGCCTACCTGAATGGTCGGGGGATCGGCCGGGAAGCGGGGGAGCGGTTCGGCCTTGGATACGCTCCGGACGAATGGCGCTCCCTTCGAGAAGGAGCCGCCGTCCACGGCATCGATGATGCCGTGCTCCTGGAGGTGGGGCTCCTCATCCAGAGGGAAGAAGGGAAGGAGCCCTACGACCGATTCCGAAACAGGATCATCTTTCCCATTCAGTCAGCTTCCGGAAAGGTCTTGGCTTTCGGCGGGCGAATTCTCGGACGAAGCGGGAAGGGCGCACCGAAGTATCTGAACTCTCCGGAGACCCCTGTCTACCACAAAGGTGAGGTCCTCTACGGACTGGCCTCGGGAAAGAACGCCATCCGCAGGGAGGAGGGAGCCCTGGTCGTGGAGGGTTACATGGATGCCCTCTCCCTCGCAGCAGGGGGAATCGAGAACGTCGTGGCCCCCCTGGGGACCTCCATGACGGAGGACCAGGCAAGGCTTCTGGCACGATACAGTACCCGGGTATTCCTTCTTTTTGATAGCGATCCGGCGGGGTTGAAGGCCACCTTCAGGGCCGGGGACGTTCTGCTGGCTGCCGGTCTTCATCCATCGGTTGTCACTCTCCCTCCCGGGGAGGATCCCGACACGGTGATCCGGAAAGAAGGCCCTGAGGGAATCCGGGAGTACCTCACCCAAGCCGTGGATGTCTTGGACCGGAAGCTCCAGATTCTCGAGGAGAAGGACTATTTCTCCTCCATTGAACGTACCCGGGGGGCCGTCGATCGACTCCTGCCCACGCTCCGGGCGGCAAAAGATCCCACGCTGCGGGACATCTACGTGGCGAAGGTGGCTGAAAGAACCGGGGTGCGCCGGGAAACCCTCGATGCCGAGCTCAAGAAGGGCGATGGAGGCCTTTCGATTCGTACAAGAACCAGAACCAGATCGCCCTCGCCGGCAACGGGCTCCGGTCGGCCGGTCGGCCTGGGGGCCGAGCGAAAACTCCTTCTGCTCCTGGTTCAGTTCAGGGACTACGTGGATCTCGCAGCTGAACGCCTCGGCCCGGATGAGTTCTCCGATCCCCCTCTCCGGACGGTGTTCCGAGCGTTGGTGGAAGACCCGGAATTGGCCCATCCACCCCCCGGCATGGACCCTCTGGCGGCTTCCATCCTGGAGGAGCTCCTGGCGAGCCGGGAGCGAATCTCCGAGGCCTCACGGGTCTTCGAGGACTCCATCGGGCAACTGAAGGAGGGACAATTGGCCGCACGGGCCGAGGAGCTCCGCGGCGCCATGAGCAGGGAGACGGACCGGGCGAAGCAACAGTCCATGGTGCGGGAACTGGAGGAGATCGCTCGCCTGAGAAGAGAAATGAAACCCGATTGGCGCCCCGCCATTAGACGGCGTCAAGACCCTTTTGACCAATCTCGATAGTAGAGAGGCACATGACGGAAGAGAAGAACGGGTCCCTCAAGGACCTTCAGCACATGGACCTTCAGCTGGAACGACTGAGAAGGCGAGCATCGGAGTTCGATCCGCTGTTGGCCGCAGTGGAGGAGCCGGCTCTGGCGATGGAACACGAGGTGACGACCCTAAAAGCCCGCCTTCAGGAGATGAAAGTCGAGGAGCGACGGCTCGAGCACTCCGCCGACGACCGAAGAGCCCGTTGGAAGAAGTTGGGTGAGCGTCTCAAGTCGGTCCGAAACCTTCGAGAGGAGGCCGCCGTGCGGGCAGAGATGGATCTCATGAGGATGGCCCTGGAGGGGGACGAGCAAGAGGCCCTGACCCTCTTAGATCAGATCCGGAGGATGGAAGACCGACTGGATGAGGAGGAGAGTGCCCTTGAAGAAGAAAAAGCTACGGTAGAGCCCCGCAGGCTCCAGCTCCTGGAGGATCAGAAAAACGTCCTTGAGGAATACAGACTCCTGAAGGAGAAGCGGGAGGCCTATGCCGTTCTGGTTCCCTCCCGAGAGCGTCAGAACTATGAGAGGATCCGTGGCGGTGGCCGATCCGTGGCGGTGGCCTCCCTGACTCCTGATGGAGCATGCGGCCATTGCTTCGGGATGATCCCCCTTCAAATCCAGAACGAGGTCCGGAAGGGAGCTTCCGGATTAGCGTGTGAGGCTTGCGGAGTTCTCCTCAGCGCCGCCGACGGACTGGACTGACGGGCCCTATTCGGACAAGAAACTTGTCAGGCAAGCCAGTGGCCGCCCGAGCCGAAACGGGAGCGCTTTCCCCCCCACCGCCCTTATGGGTCCTGACCACACCTCCGGACCCAGCCAGGGTTGGGGCGCTCGAGGAAGCACTGAACCTCCCCCGCACCCTTTGTGCCCTTTTGGTGGTTCGGGGTCATGACGAGCCGGGAGCGGCCAAGGCGTTCCTGCGGCCGACACTCTCCGGCCTTCATTCACCGGAGACAATCCCGGACCTGCCGATGGCCGTAGATCGCATACTCTCGGCCATCCAGCGCCAGGAGGTCATCCTTGTCCACGGGGATTACGACGTGGACGGAATGGCTGGGGTGGCCCTTCTGACCCGGTTCTTATCGAAAGTTGGAGGGCGCCCCGTCCCTTTTGTGCCGCACCGACTGAGAGACGGGTATGACCTGGGCGCCCCAGGGTTGGAAGCAGCCCGATCCGCTGGGGCCTCCCTTCTCCTGACCGTGGACTGCGGGATTCTCGCCCACGGGCCCGTGGCGCGGGCTCGGGAGTTGGGGCTGGACGTCATCGTCACCGACCATCACGCTGTGGGAGAGACTCTTCCCAGGGCTCATGCCGTTCTGAACCCGGCAAGGGTCGACAGCCGGTACCCGAACTCGGACTTATGCGGAACGGGCGTGGCCTTCAAACTTTGTCAGGGATTGGCCGGCGCAATGGGGATTGATGATGAGGACCTGCACCCATTCCTGGACTTGGTGGGGTTGGCAACGGTGGCGGACCTGGTGCCCCTGCGAGGAGAGAACCGGGTGTTGGCCCGCTATGGCCTGAGAGCGCTGGGCCGGAGCGGGAGTGCAGGGCTGCGGGCCCTGATGAAAGGGGCCGGCGTGTCCACGGAAGCGGTCTCTGCCGGGGATGTGAGCTTCGGTCTTGCCCCTCGATTGAATGCACTGGGCCGTTTGGGGGAACCCCGTGACGGCCTTCGCCTCCTCCTTACGGACGACACTGAGGAGGCCAAGGAGTTGGCGCGCCTGTCGGAGGACGTGAACCGGAAGCGACAGGAGGAGGATCGACGGACCCTGGATGAGGCTCTGGCCCGTCTGTCCAAGGCCTTCGATCCGGAAGAGGACTTCGGAGTGGTCCTGGAGTCTGACGATTGGCACCCCGGGGTAGTGGGGATCGTGGCCTCCAGGGTGGCCGAGAGAATCCATCGGCCCACCATCCTGATTGCCTTGGACGGGGATAAGGGGAGGGGGAGCGCCCGCTCGGTTCCAGGATACCATCTCCTGGACGGGGTACGGGCCTGCAAGGACCTCCTGGTACGTTTCGGAGGCCACCGCCAGGCAGCAGGCATGGAGATCCGCAGGGATCGGATTCCGGACTTTCGGAGGGCCTTCAACATCCATGCCCGAAAGAGTCTGGAGGGTAGGGACCTACGGCCCCGCCTGTCTGTGGATGTCGAGGTTCGGCTGGAGGAGATGTCCCGGGAACTCCATGGGTTCCTGCAGTACTTGGGGCCTCACGGGATTGGAAACCCCGGCCCGGCCTTTCTTGCCAGAGGCGTGACCCTCCCCAGGCCTCCAAGGGTCGTGGGAACGGACCACCTCAAGCTGTCACTTCGCCAGGGTCACACGGAGTTGGATGCCATAGGGTTCCACCTGGCCCGAGCGGCCTCCGCCAGGGCTTTGGGTTCGGGGCCTGCCGATGTCGTCTTCCAGCTGCGGGAGAACGAGTTCAGGGGGGTCCGACGACTCCAGGCCCATATCCGGGACATTCGACCGGCCGAGGCGTCTTCCCCCGGGGAGCGGCTCCACCCATGAGAATCATCGCCGGTCGTTGGCGTGGACACAGGCTGAAAGCTGTCCGGGGTCGTGGGGTCCGGCCGACAACCGATCGGATAAGCGAGGCGTGGATGGCCGCTCTCGGACCGGAGTTGGAAGGGGCGAAGGTTCTGGACCTTTTCGCCGGTTCCGGAGCCCTGGGGTTGGAGGCCCTGAGCCGGGGGGCCCTGGAGGTCGTGTTCGTGGAGCGATCCAGAACCGCCCTGACCACCCTTCGGGCCAACGTTGAGTTGCTCGGAGCCGGCGGGGAGTGTCGAATTGTAGCCGGCGACGCCATGGCGTTCGTCGGTCGTCTGGAAGAAGGGCAGTTCGACGTGATCCTGGCTGATCCGCCCTACGACCTCGGTGTGGCGAAGGGGCTTCTGGAGCTCTTCGTTGAGAAAGGGTTTGCCCGAGAGCTCTGGGTTGAGCATCGTTCATCGGAGATCATGCCTCCGTTACCCGGCCTTCGTCAGAGGCGATACGGGAATACCACACTTTCGACGCTGAAAAGAGACGAATGAGCTCCTCTCCGAGAGACGTCCTGGCCATCTATCCCGGGTCCTTCGATCCGGTGACCCTTGGGCACGAAGACATTGCGAGGCGGACCCTGCGCCTGGCGGACCGACTCCTGCTCGCCGTTGCCGAGACAGCGACCCATTCCAAGGACCACCTTTTTTCGGTCCAAACAAAAAGGCGCCCACTGCATTATCAGGGGGCTTCGAGCCGTTTCCGATTTCGAGTACGAAATGCAGATGGCTCAAATGAATCGGGAGCTCTGGCCTGATGGGGAGACCGTTGTCCTGACTGCGGATGCCAACCTGTCTTTCCTTTCGGCCGCTATGGTTCGTGAAGTGGCCGGTCTGGGTGGGGACGTATCATCCTTTGTGTCACCCAGAGTCATGACGGCCATGAAGGAGAAATTGCTGGCCTGATAGGTTATATTTCCAAGCTCAGGGGCTGGACCGGGTTATTGATTCACTTGATCCCCGACCCCTGCGTCGTTTATCATTTTTCATCTTTCTTTTCTCGCTTCACTGGTCCCGGCAGAATGGGACGATCCTATCCACGGAGGGCGAATGGGTTTCCAGGTCGAGAAGATCAACGGCGTACTCGTGGTGGACGTGGAAGGCCAGCTCATCGTGGGAAACCGCCAGGAGTTGAAGCAGAAGGTCCTCGAAGAGCTGGACAATGGCGAACGGAAGTTCGTCGTGGATTTCGAGAAGACCGGCTACATCGACTCCTCAGGGTTGGGTGTTTTGGTGAGCCTCTCCAAGAAGGTTCGGGAGCAGGGAGGTGAGCTCCGACTGGCCAACTTGAATGAGGACTTGAAGACGCTGTTCGAGCTCACCAAACTCGACACCCTTTTCCACATTGCTGATTCCCGCGAGGCGGCTCTGAAGGATCTCTGATCCTCTGTGGGTCAGCCCCGCGGAAGAGGTATTTCTCTGTCTATGGCACCGGACCTGGTCTTCGACATCCCCAACGACCTGGCCTCCATCGAGGAGGCCGTGGAGTTCGTCATGGATCGGTGCTCCAGCTGTGGGGATGACCCCAGGAGGCTCCGCCTCAATCTCCGCGTAGGCCTCTCGGAAGCTTTGGCTAATGCCATGCTTTATGGCAACGCGGAAGACCCGTCCAAAAGGGTGACGGTGGAAGTGGCCTTCCAGGGCTCCACCATCACAGCTCGTGTGACGGATGAGGGAAGAGGGTTCGATCCCTACCAGATCCCGGATCCCACCACCCCCACGAATATCCTCAAGGCCGAGGGGAGGGGGATCTTTCTGATGCGGAAGCTGTTGGACGAGGTTTACTTCAACGATCGCGGGAATAGTGTGACCCTGGTCCTTCGGATCCCCCCCGACCGGGACGAGGGGTGCGTGGACGGTGGTGCCAGGGCATGACCCCGGACGTACCCCCCCTTCGCTCCCTCCCCGACCCGGTTCACCAGACCCTCCGAGATTTCGAAAAAGCCCTTTCAGTCGGTTTTCGCCTCTTCAGGCTCGACGGCTCGCAGGGGGAGCAGCTCGTTTACGAATCCCCCGAAACCAACCAGGGGGCCGAGGGTTCAGGCCAGGCGTTCGCGGAGGGAGTGCCGCGCACCCTTCATCCGCGGGACGGGCCGCTGCTGAGGCTCGAGCTCTTCGGATGTCCCGGTGGGAGGGAAGAGGTCCTCGCTGATCTGGTGACGAAACTGGTGGCGCGGGCTTTCGAGTTTTCCCAGGAGGTCCGTTTTTTCACCTATGAGCTCAGCGAGCGTTACGAGGAGATCAACCTTCTCTATTCCATTAGCGAGACTCTCGGGTCTCTTTTGGGGCTGGACCAGGCCGCAGGGGTGATCTTGGGTGAAGTCTGTGATGTTCTTGGGGCGAAGAGGGGCTCGCTATGGGTTTTTGAACCCGAGTCGGATCTTCTGGAGCTCGTGGCGGCGGTGGGTGAAGAACGCCTGAGAGGGCCGTTGTCCGTGTCTGATCGGGAAGCGGTGACGGCCAAGGTCTTTCGAGAAGGACGTCCCGTCATCGTTTCCCAAACGGCAGCGGTCGAGGATGGTTTGCCGATGGCGATGGAGCCGGGTGAATCCCTCCTCTGTGTTCCCATCAGGTACACCCCTCCTGCCGGGGAACCCCGAACCGTTGGCGTCATCAACCTCGCTGGGCGGCGGCCCGGAGGTCGTTTCACCGCCAGCGACCAGAAGCTCCTGGCTGCGATTGCCAGCCAGGTGGGCTCGGCGTTGGAGAACCATCGGCTCATCCGGGAAAGCCTGGCCCAGGAGCGGGTGACTCGGGAAATGGAGCTGGCTCATAACCTTCAGATGAAACTCCTTCCCGTGGCCGAGCATTTCGAGGGGGCCGAAGTTGGGGCCAGGGTGCAATCAGCGGAGCAGGTGGGTGGGGATTTTTTCCATCTCCTTCATCTGACCAAGGGCCGAATCGGAGTGATGATCGGAGACGTGTCGACCCATGGCTTCCCGGCGGCCCTGATCATGGCCCTTTCCATGAGTGCCGCCTCGATCTATGCCTTGGAGAAGGGGCGTCCCTCAGGAGTCCTTCGGCAACTGGACGATGCCCTCCGCGACGAGTTGGAAACGACGGAGATGTACCTTTCCCTTTTTTATGGAATCCTGGATCCGAAGAAGGGAACGCTGACCTACGCCAACGCGGGTCACCCCCACGCTTTCTCCATCCACGCCGACGGCACTCCCGAACGCCTCAAGGCCACGGATCCACCTGTTGGAATCGCCGGTCCTGACTCCTACGGCGAAATAACCATGCCATGGGCCCCGGGCGAAGACCTCCTCCTTCTCTTTACCGACGGGCTTTCCGATACGCTCGCCACGGAGGAGCGGGGCAGCGGAGAAGCTGCCGTTCTGGATGTGGCTATTCGCGGGCGTGCCGGAGACCCCACCGTCCTTGTGGACGCTCTTTTCCAGGCGGCCGCCGATGCGAATCCCACGGTGCCTGCCGATGACATCACGGCCCTCGCCCTGAGGGTGTGAGGGAAAGACCCCGGTCCCCCGTGCGCCACAGGCCGAAGAAATCCCTTGGCCAGAACTTCCTGATAGACGGAAACCTCCAACGGAAGATCGTGGATTCCGTCCATCTTGACGCTGAAGACGAAGTGCTGGAGGTGGGACCAGGACAGGGAGCACTGACCCAGCACATGGTGGGGAGATGCAGGTCCCTGATTCTGGTGGAATTGGATCGGGAACTGGCGGAGGGCCTGGAGGTCCTTTACGGGGGAGTGCCCGGGGTCCGGGTCATCAATGGGGACATTCTGGAGCATCACCCGGCATCTCTCACCTCAGAAGTGTCGGATTTGAAGGTGGTGGGGAACATACCCTACAACATTACTTCTCCAATTCTCTTTCATCTCCTGGGCCGCCCTCGACCACGGGAGATCCTGCTCATGGTTCAAAAGGAGGTCGGGGAGAGGATTTTGGCGCCTCCGGGCACATCAGCCTTCGGAGCCCTGACCGTGGGGGTCCAGTCCGTGGCTTCGGTGGCACGGGTAATGAAGGTCCCTCCATCGGCTTTTCGACCGAGGCCCGCCGTGGAGTCGGTGATCATCCGCATCCAACCACGCCGACCCGAATCCCTCTCGCCGGGGGAAGAGACGGCTCTCCGGGCCCTCACCCGATTGGCCTTCCAGCAACGGAGGAAGCAGTTCCAGACCATCCTTCGAAACCATCCGGAACAAGGGCTCTCCCGGGACCAGATCAAGGCCCTGGAAGGGGGCACCGGGTTCGATCTCCGGAAGAGGCCCGAGACCTTCTCCCCGGAGGATTTTATTGTCCTTTCCCGGGCTCTTCGGTCTTTGGAATCGCGTTAGGTGACGCTGGCCCATATCGTCGGGTCCGGGGCCCGGTTCTCCGTTGCCCGCCCTGAAGGGTACCCCTAGGTTGCTGCTTCAAACCTCTACCTCGAGACCTGGTTTGGAACTCCGAGTTTGAACGACGAACCCTCTCTGATAAGACGGGCGGTGACCCTCCTGCAGCGGGGCGAAGCCCACACCCTGGATCTGGCTCGGGAGGTTCTTGGGCTTACCGGGAACGCCGGGGCGGCTTCGGCGGCGATCTTTTCCCTGTTGGGCGCCGATCCCCGTTTCCAGGTGGATGGGCGGGGTCGCTGGTCTCTGGCGGGGGAGGCTCCTTCCCGAGAGGAGGAATTCGAGGCTCTGGCCTTCGCCGTGGTGGACGTGGAGACCACCGGGGGCTCGCCGGCGCGGGGCCATCGGATCACCGAGATCGCGGTGGTGGAGATAAGAGACGGTCTCATTGTGGAGGACTTCCAAACCCTCGTGAACCCGGGCCGGAGAATCCCCTCGAGCATCTCGGCCCTGACAGGAATCACCGACGAAATGGTAGAGAGGGCACCGTTCTTCGAGGATGTTGCGGAGGATCTCTATTCGTGGCTCGAGGGTCGGGTCTTTGTGGCTCACAATGCGTCATTCGATTGGAGTTTTCTGAGTGCCCAGTTGGGAGATGCCATTGGCTTCGTGCCCCAGGAGCCCCGGCTCTGCACGGTACAACTGGCCCGGCGCCTCGTGCCGGGGCTTAGGAGAAAGAACCTGGACTCCCTGGCCAAGCACTTCGAAGTTCCCATACACTCCCGCCACCGGGCCTACGGGGATGCCCTGGCCACGGCGCGGGTCCTTCTGAGGCTCTTGGACGAGGCTAAAGCCTTGGGCGTCCGGGACCTGACCTCCCTGCAGCTTCTCCTCCATCGAAAACAACCATCGTCATTCCGGCGAGACTCGTGAGGGCTGAGCACCTCCCCCTAGCCAGGACCCTGCTCGTTGGGGGCATGCGGGTCCATGCCCTCGAGGCCGGCATCCAGTGGTTGGATGGTGGCGCCATGTTCGGCGTGGTGCCCAGGCCCCTTTGGGAGCGCAAGATCACCCCCGACCATCGACACCGGATTCCCCTGGCCCTCCGGTGTCTCCTCGTGGAAACACCCAATGCCCTCGTCCTGGTGGACACGGGGATCGGGAACAAGGAATCGGACAAGTTCAGGGACATCTACGGAGTGGACAACGCTGGAGATCCAACGCGTCTGGAGGATGCCCTCCGGTCTCTGGGATTCGAGGTTGGAGACGTGGACCTGGTGGTGAGCACACACCTTCACTTTGATCATGCGGGCGGAAATCTGGTTCTTGCTCCCGACGGGACCATGGCGCCGGCCTTCCCTCGGGCCCGGTTCGTCATGCAGAAAGGCGAGCTCGGATTTGCCAACTCCCCGAGTGAGCGCGTCCGGGCCTCTTACATGGCCAAGAATTACCGACCCCTGGTGGAAGCCGGATTGGTGGACACCGTGGAGGGGCCCAGTGAGTTGTTGACCGGGATCCAGCTTCTTCCCACGCCTGGCCACACTCCATTCCATCAGTCCATCCTAGTCGAAAGCCAGGGGGAGACCGCTGTCTTCCTGGCTGACCTTTGTCCGACGTCGGCCCACCTGCCGCTCCCCTGGATCATGGGGTACGACCTCGAGCCGTTGGTGACTCTCGAGACGAAGAGAGCCGTGCTCGAGCGGGCCAGTGAAGAGGGGTGGATTCTCATCTTTCAGCATGATCCTTTCATACCCTGGGGACGCCTCGATCCCGAGAGCGAAAAACCCCGTCTTATTCCCATGGAAAACAGTTCGGAGAAGGGTTGATTCCGAACGTGCCTCAGGGGCCAGATCGGCGTATCTTTATCGCCCTCCACGGCGTATTTCGCGCCGAACGCCGACGATGACAAAAGAAAGGAAGAAAGAGGACTCATGGCGGATAAAGAGAGAACTCCTGTCATCCTCTCGGGCGTCCGAACGCCTATCGGTCGGTTCCTGGGAGGCCTTTCACCCCTTCCAGCCACGGAGTTGGGTGCTCTCACGGTCCAGGAGGCTGTGAAACGAGCCGGCATCGATCCTGAAACAGTGGAGGACGTCATCCTGGGGAATGTGGTGGCCGCGGGAGGGGGCCAGGCCCCGGCTCGGCAAGCTGCCATTCGCGGTGGGATTCCGGCTACGGTCCCAGCGATGACCATCAACAAGGTTTGCGGATCTGGCCTCAAAGCCGTCATGCTGGCGTCTCAGGCCATCAAAGCCGGGGACCTCCAGGTGGTCGTCGCCGGCGGATTCGAGTCCATGTCCAACGTTCCCTTCTACGTCCGGAACTACCGAGGTGGGGTGAAGTTCGGTGACCAGCCGGTGCAGGACGGTCTGATCTACGACGGCCTCTGGTGCTCCTTTGGGAATTGCCACATGGGTGGCCACGCCGAATACACAGCCGACAAAGCAGGAATCAGCCGAGAAGAGGCCGACGAGTTCGCCTACGAATCCCACATGAAGGCCGTGGCGGCCATCGAGGGCGGGAAGTTCCAGGACGAGATCCTTCCGGTGGAGGTCAAGCACCGAAAGGGTGTGAACGTCGTGGATACCGATGAAAGCCCCAGGAAGGACACGAGCCTGGAGTCTCTGGCCAGACTGCGCCCGGCTTTTCCGAAGGATGCTCCGGAAGGGATCGAGGACCTGGTGGTGACGGCGGGGAATGCACCCGGCCTCAATGATGGGGCCGCGTCCCTCGTGGTGGCTTCCCAGGCCTTCGCGGAAGCCCATGGCCTGCCTATTCAGGCGGTCATCAAGAACTACGCGGTCGGGTCCACAGAGCCGAAGGACCTGTTCTTCGCACCCATAGACGCCGTCCAGAAGCTCATGGCCAAGGACGGAAAGGCGGTGGGCGACTACGGCCTGTTCGAGTTGAACGAAGCCTTTGCGGTACAAGCCATCGCCGACATCCGGGCGTTGGGTATGGATCCCGGACTCGTGAACGTGAATGGTGGTGCGGTGGCTCTCGGCCATCCTATCGGGGCCTCTGGGGCGAGGGTCTTGGTCACCCTCCTCTACGCCATGAAGGACAGAGGTGAGGCCTCCGGGGTGGCCGGTCTCTGCCTTGGCGGCGGGAACGCGGTGGCCTTGTCCGTGGACCTGGCCTGACCGAACCTCGGGCCCCTTTGGTGCCCGAGGTTTTTTTTCTCGCGTTGGAGAAGTTTTGGGTATTCTGCTGACGGACTCGAGGAGGCTGCGGTTGGGGTGGAGGGTGCTCCTCTTCCTTGTACTGACCGCCATCGGCACCATCGGAGTGTCGATCGTGGTCCCGTCGGATTTGCCCTATGGGGCTGTGCCTGTCTTGGTGGGGTGCCTCGCGGGAGGATGGGTTTTGCTGCGCATGGACGGGCGGGGCCCTGGCGCTTTGGGGTTTTACCTAGCTCCAGAAATCGGAAAAGAGGTCTTCCTGGGCTTGGGGCTGGGTGTCTTGGTGGCTGGGTTTGTTGCGGGAGGGATGGTGGCTCTCGGGGCTCTCCGATGGTCCCCCGAAGCCGGGAGTGCCATGGAGTACGTCCAGGAGGGTGGAGCCTCACTCTGGTTGTTCAGCCTGCCGGCGGCCGGGGAAGAGGCTGCCATGAGGGGCTATTTGCTCCAGTCCCTGGCTGAGGCATGGGGAGGTGCGTGGGCTCTTTGGATCACCTCCACACTGTTCGGGATTCTGCACCTTTCGAACCCCAACACTTCATGGATCGGCTTGGCGAACATACTGGTGGCCGGGCTCTTTCTAGGTGTCGTCTACCTGAAGACCGGGAGTCTTTGGTGGGCGTCGGGGGCCCACCTTGGTTGGAACTGGGCACACGGTTTCCTCTTCGATCTTCCCGTGAGCGGATTGGAGATGGTAGATACGCCCCTTCTTCGACCAGTCACTGCGGGACCCGATTGGTTGAGTGGAGGAGCCTTTGGTCCGGAGGGCTCGGTTTTGGCGACGCTGGTTTTGTCCGTCGCCACCGTGGTTCTCTGGAGAGCCTCCTGGCTGAGACCGGGAGATCGAGCAAAGGAAGTCCGGCCTCTCTACCTGCCTGGGGAGGGCTGAGAACATCTCCGGGCTTGAATGAGCGGACCCGGGTAATCGGGCACATGGAGAGAACTATGACTGTAGAGCGAATTACCGTACTGGGCGGCGGCACGATGGGAAACGGCATCGCCCATGTCTGCGCTCAGGCTGGTCGCACCGTTACTCTGGTGGACATGAACCAGGATCTCCTGGAGAAGGCGCTGAGCACCATCTTCAAGAACATGGATCGGCAGGTGAAGAAGGAGCTCATCAGTGCTGGGGAGAAGGAGGCGGCCGTAGGCCGGATCTCCACTGTGACCTCGGTGGGGGAAGGGGTGGCTGATGCCCACCTGGTGGTGGAGGCGGTTCCGGAGAAGCTGGAGCTGAAAGAGGAAATCTTCACCGAGCTGGATCAGGAAGCCCCCGCCGACGCCATCCTGGCGACCAACACTTCCTCCATATCCATCACGGAGATTGCCGCGTTCACGAAGCGCCCGGAAAAGGTCATCGGGATGCACTTCATGAACCCGGTTCCCGTGATGCAACTCGTGGAGGTGATTCGTGGCCTGGCCACGGATGACGCCACCACCCAGACGGTGATGGAGCTCTCGCGGGAGCTGGGCAAAACCCCGGTGGAGGTAAACGATTTTCCAGGCTTCGTTTCCAACCGGGTCCTTTTGCCAATGATCAATGAGGCCGTGTTCGCCCTCATGGAAGGCGTGGCGGAGGCCGAAGCCATCGATACAGTGATGAAGCTGGGGATGGCACACCCCATGGGGCCCCTAGCCCTAGCCGACCTGATCGGCTTGGACGTTTGCCTCAGCATTCTGGAGGTTCTGCACCGAGACATCGGTGATGACCGCTACCGGCCCTGCCCCCTCCTTCGAAAGTACGTGGCGGCAGGGTGGCTGGGCAGGAAAGCCGGCCAGGGCTTTTTCGCATACGACCGGTAAGGGATGACCTCGGGAGCGAGGTAAGAGGCGACAGCGGTGACCTTTCGTCTGACCGAAGAACAGATCGAGATCCGGGCCCTGGCCCGGGAGTTCGCACTGGGGGAAATCCGCCCCCATGCCCAGGAGTGGGACGCACGCCGGGACCTCGATCCGGAGATATTTCCCAAACTGGGTGAGTTGGGGTTCATGGGCATGAGGGTGCCCGAGCGGTATGGCGGTTTAGGGTTCGATTTGGCCACCTACCTCCTCGTGTTGGAGGAGTTGGCCTGGGGGGATGCGGGGGTGGCTCTCGGAGTAGCCATTCACTCGGGCCCGGTGACGGGTCTCCTGAGACGGTATGGCACGGTGGAGCAACAAGAACGGTACCTTCCCCGTTTGGCTTCCGGCGAGATTCTGGGCGCTTTCGCCCTGTCCGAACCGGGGGCAGGAAGTGATGCCGGGGCCCTCACCACCTCCTGGCATCGGGAGGGGGGTCATAGGGTCCTGAGCGTCAGGGAAAAGTGGGTCACGAACG
>JBDHGR010000139.1:0-9197 GCA_039589815.1 Gemmatimonadota bacterium
CCAGTCCGAGAGGTCCTCCAAAGAGATGCCGCCGAAGGGCGCGTCAGGCCCGTCGTTCACAAGATAGATCTCGGTCTCCACAGGGATATTGCTGAAATCGAGGATCACGTCGGCCCGCTCTGCCGGGGCCATGAGGAGGAAGTCCAGCTCCACCGGAAAAGGCAGGAAGCCCTGGTCCCCCCCGATCTGCCAGAACCTGTGCTCAGGCGTATTGAACCCGTGGTTGGTCTGACGCGGCACGGTGGTCATCTTCAGGACCAGGAAGCGGGAGTTGCATCCGTTCAGGAAGCGGAAGCGATAGCGCCTTTGCTCCACCTCCAGATATGGCCAGGTGAGACCGTTCACCACCATCATGTTCCCGAAGAACTCTGGGTTCCAGATGGGGGACACGTCGCTGGGTCCGTAGCAGGCTTGGTCCGGTATGAAGGGAATCTGGAGCTGGTCCGGATTCAGGCCCTCGAAGAACGCCCGATTGTCAGGGTAGAAGAGGGAGCCGTCGGCGTTGAACGACCGATCCTGGATGGCGATGGGAATCTCGGTGTACTCGCCCTGGGGATCGTCGCCTACCAACGGTGGCACGTAGCCCAGGGACATGTCGTAGTCGCCGCCTCGGATCAGCCAGAAGCCCGCCGGCCCCGCGTACACGTTCAGCCGGGTCATGCCCAGGGAGTGGTCATGGTACCAGAGTGTGGTAGCAGGCTGATCGTTCATGTAGTCGAATGTGGCGGTGCCCGGATCCCAATTGTGCTTGTACTTCTTCATGAAGTAATCGTAGAAGGTGCCCGTCGTGGCGAATTGTCTCGGAATGTTGGCCGCGTCAGGGAGCCACCAGGCCTCGGCGTACCCGTCACTTTCCTCGGTGGTGTGCGCGCCGTGGACGTGGGTGACGATTGGGACGGGACCGGTATAGGGCGTTGGGTCGAACCCCCGTCTGTCCCTGCCTTTCTTCCCGCCAGGGGGATTGGCCCAGTGGAGCGTCTGGTCCACGGGGAGGAGGTGGGGAAGATAGCCTCCGTTGGCGTCGACCAATTCGTTACGCCACTCCACGCTGACCATGCGGTTGGCCCATGCCTCGACGGTGAAGGCCGGGTAATTGAAGGTCCCGCCCTCGGCCACGGTGCCGGGGTAGTCCACGGACCCGTAGCTCCAGACGGGGGTCTCGGGGTGCGGGGCAGGGAGGATCCGCTGGCTGAACTGCCGCACGGCGATCTTGTACAGGTCCTTTTTTCCGACCATCCCGGACGGGGGCATCGCCGGGGGCTTCACCAGGGGTAGAACGAATTTGTCCACGTCTCCGGGGGCCAAGGTCCCTCCGGGGATCTGCGCCAGGAGCTGTTGGCGGAGGGGCCAGGGAACTACCAACCCCGCCCCGGCCATGGCGGTCAGTTTGGCGAATTGGCGTCGGGTGAGTCTCACGGGTCTTCCTCCGGTTTTGAGTTTTCCATGAACGGTTCTTGCTCGAAAAGCACAAACCACTGGGAAGGACCACAGAGGTCGGACGACCCCATGTCCGCGGTCGTCACCGCAGCGGCCAATCACATAGTTGGATTCTCATATTTCCGAATTATACTAACGTGGAATCGTTATTCAGCCGTTATCTCCCGTCGGTGGTTTCTCCGAATATCTCATCTTAGCTGTTCATCGGAGACCGTCTCTCTTGAGTCACGCCCCGGCTCCGGCGAGAAGAGATGGACCCGCTTCGCGGCGGTGAGTTCTGTGTCTCCGGGATAAGAAGGGGTAGACTCGACCTACACCACCGGGATCAGCCACTCCCAGGCGGATCCGCAAGCATCGCTTCTCATCACGGGACGGACCAAAACTCCATCTCCAGGCTCCCCGTCCTCCCTATCCAGCAGAGCCTGGAAGCGGGGATGGTCGCAGACTGACCCACCCTGAGGGATGAGCGGTTCCCGATGGAGCCGTCTCGATCCGATTTGGTGTGGACCCCATCCTCAATGCCAATCGCAGGCCATTAATCCCCCCCACGCCGGACCTCTTCGAAGAGTCCGTCCACAACGCAGAGGTGGGTTTGGAAATGAGGTTTGACGGTGGAAGGACGGCTCTATGGGGACCCTTCGTGGTGGTGGCAGAGGTGGGTTTGGCCATACTCATCGCATTGGCCGCTCCGTTGGCGGGAGTTCACCCGAGCGTTTAAGCCTCCGGCCCTGGTCCGTGGGTCCTTCTCGAAAACACATCCTGAACAAAAGGCTTGACATCCCTCCCCGTATCGTCTCAGTGTATTACAACACCGATACACTGGGAAATGCCCATGTTCGAAGACATCGATCCACGAAGCCCGACACCACTCTGGGGCCAAATCGCCGCCAGAGTCAGGGTTGCCGTGGCAGCCGGCGAACTCCGGCCGGGGGAGATCCTCCCCTCGGTCCGGGAGTTGGCGAAACGGCTCCGGGTCAATCCCGCCACAGTGGCCCAGGCCTATAGGGAGCTGGCCCGAGAGGGATTCGTGGAAATGCGGCATGGAACTGGGACCTTCATCAAAGATGTCGGTGAAGCCAGGAAGGATCTGGAACGGAGACTCAGGGCCTCCGATCTGGTCCGGAGAATGTTGGAGGACGGTGCCCGGCTGGGAATCACTGGAAACGAGCTGGCGGACGCATTCCAGGAGGAGGTTGGAAGCAAGGTCCATGAGTAATGCCATCGAGATCCGTGGATTGAATTGGAGGCCAAGTAAGGCCTTTGCCATCGAGGAACTGGACATCACAGTGCCCTCCGGAGCCATCTACGGGTTCCTGGGACCCAATGGATCCGGAAAGACCTCCACGATCCGCCTCCTCATGGGGATGGCGAAGCCACAGGGTGGTTGCATTCAGGTTCTGGGCGGGAGGGTTCCGGACGACCTGCACACCACTCTGGCCCGGACCGGGTATGTCCCCGAACGCCCACACGTGATTCCTGCTCTCACCGTCGATGAAGCCATCCGTGTGCACAGCGCATTTTTCCCCAGCTGGGATTCAGGATGGGCGAGCGGAATGAAGAAGGAATTTCGCCTTCCCGCAGACACCAGAGTGGGACGCCTTTCCAAGGGTGAGACCGGAAAGCTCCTGATGCTTCTGGCATTGGCCCAGCGTCCGGACCTGTTGGTGCTGGACGAGCCCACCGACGGGCTGGATCCCGTGGTGAGGAGGGACGTCCTCACGGCGGTCCTGGATTACGTGTCGGAAGTGGGAGCCACCGTCTTCATCTCCAGTCACTTGGTTCACGAGCTGGAACGCTTCTGTGATTGGGTAGGCGTGGTGGACGACGGAAAGATCGTGGCCGAGATGCCCATGGACACGTTCAAGAATGAGATCAAAAGGATCCGAGTGGTGGGCTGGCCTGAAAATAGGGATGGGGACTTCCCATTTGGGCTCCTGGGGCGGAGACCCAGCGACGGCATGGTAGCCGGCGAGACCTGGGTGGTCCGAGGATGGCAAGACCAGATGACGGACTTCTTCACCAGCGCAGGAGCCACCGTGCGGGAAGTCACCCACCTGGACCTGGAGGAGGGGTTCGTGGAGCTCCTCACCTCGGCTCGTCCGGAGGCGTGGAGAGGAAGGAACGGGGATGGACCCGTGAGGGGGGAGGGCGACGGCTACGGGACTAGCGGCATCCCATCCGAAGAGAGAGGGGAGGGCTGAGGCCATGTTTCGCCAGATTCTCTTCGTGACTTGGAAGGCCACCCGGTTCGGGATGATCCCCTTCATCATGGCGGCCTTCGGACTTCCTCTCCTCTCGGTGCAGGGTGTTCGACACGCCGCCGCAGCGGGTGTCCCTCTCGAAGACGGAAGAATCACGACCGGCGCTGAGGTCCTGGAATGGGTAACGGAGTGGTCCCACCTCTATCCGGCCCTGGCCCTGGCCCTGGGAGCCGTCCTTGCCCTCTTGGTCTGGAACTGGGATCACAGGGGAACGCACGTATATCCGTTGAGCCTCCCCCTCCCCAGATGGAAGTACGTGCTGTTGAAGATGGGGGCGGGAGGTGTCCTCCTTCTGATCCCGGTGGGCGTCCTCTGGCTCGGTTCCCTTCTGGCGGTGTCGACTGTCGAAATCCCGGATGGCCTGAGAGCCTATCCTACGGCCATCACCTTCCGGTTCCTCCTGGCAACCCTCATCGCCTTCGCTGTTTTTTTCGCCCTGGCCGCAGGGACCATTCGGACCGCTGTCATCCTCCTGATTGTGTGGATTGCGTTGGTTTTCCTGGGTGAGGGAGTCCCGCCGATCCTGGGGGGGCTCCTCGATATGCCCCGGTTGTCCCGCTTCCATTTTCTGGATTGGATCCTGAACACTTCTATGTCCTGGCCGGGTCCATTTGAAGTGTTTGCCGGGAATTGGTTGCTGATCGATGTCTAAGAACCGCCTGGGGGTCAATTGCCTTGTCCTGGCCTTCCTCTTTTCGGGCGTGGAGCCCCTCACCGCCCAGGGGGATCCCGGGTCCCAGGCCGAGGAGCTGGGTGCACGGATCGAGGCACTCCGGCCTCTCGTGGACGATGCGGCCCGGCGGGTGGAAGTGGAGGAGCAAGCCTACCTGGACTCGGTGCGGGCGGTCCGGCAGATCCCTCAAGACACGGTGATGGTGGGCCCCTTCAAGGTGGTGACGGTAGCGGGGCAGGGCCCCTTGGCCAGAGGCTTTTTCGAGCCACACGTGGCGAAAATCGCTCCCATCATCCGGGGTTCGGAAGACCTCTTTCAGGGTCATGTCTGGGAGTTTTTCTACGGGTGGGGAGGCAAACCCATCTTCGCCGAAGGAGAAGAGGTTCATCACGTCCGCCTGAGCCGCCGCCACTCGAGGGAGCGAGTGGACAGGAGTATCGAGGAGAGCCTGGCCATCGCCCTCTACCAGGTCCTGCCGGCAGACGCCGCCGGGTTCAGGAAGTGGGCCACAGCCAGAAGTCTGTTTCCGGAGGACGACCTTTCCCGGGTCTACCGGGCGTTGGCCTTCAACCACGACCTGGCCGGGGTCAGGTGTCTCGAGGGGGAGCTCCATTGGTGTTGGGAAGCGGTGGGGCTGGCCAATGTGATGGAGGTGGGCTCCTACTGGGATTCCCCTGTCCAACGACGGCGTTTGGTGGAATCCCGTTACCTGTGGCCATACCGGGCGGGATGGGAGTCGGATCGGGTTGGGGTGCAGGGGTCCCTGGTCCGGGGATGCCTTCATCTAGAGGATGATCGGGCCTGCGCCCTTCTCCTTTCCGGTTATCTCTGGAAGTCAGAGAGGCCCAGACCCGACTACTCAGCACCTTTGAGGGGGAGCGGGAGAGGGACCCTGGCCGCGGAGGCTTTTCGCATCGGTGGTGAGGGTTCCTTCGGGAGGTTCATCTCTCGGCCGGAGGATTCCATCCGAGACCGCATCGCTTTCGCCGCAGGGGTCCCGGCGGAGACCGTCATGGCCGCGTGGATGGATCGGGTCCATGAGAGTCGACCGAACGCTCAGGCGGGCCTCCTCCGAAGTCCTCCGACCCTACTCCTTTGGCTCCTCCTCATGATTGTGTTTGCGACGCGGAGTGTCCGATGGCGCTTGGGTTGAGGCGTTGGGTGGTCCTGGTCTTCCTCCTCCTTCTGGGGGTTGCCGCTTGGGGATTCCTCCCGCCGCGAGTCGGGCTGCGCAAAAGGCTGCCTCCCGCGCCGGAATACCAACGGTGGGTTCAACTCCAGGAGGAGCTGACCCGAGCGAGTTGGCTCTATCAACGCATAAAGCGCCGGGAGTTTCTGGTTCCAGAGCTGGATACAGAAATCTCTGAGGGAAGGTCGGTGGTCTTCGGCCTCCCGCCGGAGGCTCCGGACAGCCTTTTCGATCGTCTCAACCTCGCGGTGGAACGGCAGCTCGATGGGATGGGATTGGCGGAGCCGGTGGTCCCGATCGGCGTTTTCGTGCTTCCCGGCTCCCTGGGGGCCCATCCCGACTCCCCGGGAGGCTCGTCGGGGTCCGAGTATTACCTGGCCCGGACGGAGGACGGCCCGTTCTGTATCCTCGCATCGTCCTACAACGAGGGAACCGAGGGCGACCAACCTTCCTGGCGTCCATCGCCCCTTGTTCAACGGGTCGTCCGAATCACGCGGGTACCGTCGGATCAGCGCAACCTTCCGAACCCGTTGGGGTTGTGCAGGCACTTCGCACGTTACGGTCAGCCAGGGGTCGCCATGATGGATTGGCTCCGAGGGGGTGGATCAACGTTCGCAGAAGAACCGTTGGACTTCGACTATCACCTCTCGTACGATCGAGGGCCTGCCCGAGGTCCCTTCGGGAAAGAAAGCCGGTGGGCTCGCCTATCATCTCCCCGGACTCTCCACTGCCTAGCCGGAAATGCTGATGTTTGTCGGGATCTGGTTTTCGACTTGGAGGTGCTTCCCGGACGGCTCTTCAGGGAAGACATCGACCTGATGGCTCTTCTGGAGGATGCTGCGGTGGATTTCCTCGATGGCTGGCCTCGACTGGATACGGAGCTCCTCGGTGTCGGCGGGGTCTTCTTCTCGGCTATCGAGGCCGATTTCGGCCCTGACCGTTTTGGCGAATTTTGGCGATCCACCCTGAAGCCGGAGGAGGCCTTCCAGGAAGCTTTCGGCGAGCCCATGGGCCAATGGATCATGGGATGGCTTCGAAGGTACGTGGACCCCTCGCCGAGGGGACCGGGGGTGCCGGCCCACGGGACTCTCATCACAGTTCTTACCTTGGGGATTCTGGTAGGCGGCGCGGTTCGCATGGGCAGGCGGTAGGGGTCCTGGGGGTGAGGACCCCGGAGCGTAGGCAGATTCAGGAATGCCGGCTCCGGCCGGAAGGCCTCGCGGGCTGGGGGCCGGCGCTCCCTTCACCCAAGGCTCGGAGAGGCATCAAGACTCACGCTCCTAGTGGACCAGAGTCTGGGGCAGGAGCCCAGCCCAAATCTATGAGACTGGGCTTGGATCCTTTTCAGGGGGGCACCTCAATCGTTGAGCCGCAGGCGCTTTCTCCCCTGCACTTCGCGCAGCACACGGTTCTCCTCCTGGAGATAGGAAATGACCGCTCTTTGATGCTCGTTCACCCATCCAGCAAACATCACGAAGATCATCTGTAGGGGCGTATTCATGTCCATCGATTGGCCGGCTGGCGCATACGTGCCACGTCGGCCGAGAACGACACGGCGCAGGCCAACCTAACCCGTTGCGACCCTACTGCTTTCCCTTCGGTTGGGTTTTGACACAGGACGGGGTGGTTTTTTCGGTCAAACCTCCGGTCGACTTCACCCGCGGTTAAGCTTGACACCCATCGACGTTGATGGGTAGTGTGGGCTCACAACTTAACCTGGACCATAAGTCACGCGGGATGAGAGAACGGGGGCGTTTGTGTTCCTCCCCTGGGCCTGGTCATTTTCTCTTGCAGGGCACTTCGATGCTTGGCGGCGAAGGGGCTTTTCCCCACTGACGCCAGCCACCGGGTCGTAGGCCCGTGAGACAGGTTCTGAAGGGATCTCTCAAAAAGAACTTGGCGGAGTTTGTAATTCTGAAGGGGCACATACGCCAAGGGGACGAATCGCTCGTTCCATTTCCAGATGAGTATGCTGCCAAAAGGTTCCTTCGCGGTTTCCTGCGATCCCCATCCGGCCTCACCCACCTGCGGAATCACCTCTTGCGAAGGGGTTTAGTCGTAAATCTTTCCCGGCTGGACGACCAGGAGATGATCCGGGAATTCGCCAGGCACCTCGTCTCGGGCCGAATAAGGGTCGTTCGAGTTGATCGAGGTCACCATCCGATGAGTTCAGGTGTTTCAGAGGGGGCTGCCGCTCAACCAGAGGAAAAGACCGCCGAGGAACGGCCTCCCCGGCGCCCTGTGGTTTTCCCTGAAAGCCGCCCCCGGAATTGGGTGAAGTTGCGCATCGTTGACGACGAAACCGATGAACCCATTCCAGGTGTGGTGTTGAGGGTAAGGCTGCCTTCGGGAGAGACTGGAAAGCCCAGGACGGACCGGCGTGGCACCATCTATCTGGATGACTTGGATCCCGGCACCTTGGATATCCTGGAAATATTGGACGATGACGCGTTGGAGGTAGTAGGAATCGAATGAATCAGGACGTCCCGGGTTGATCACCACCCCTGGCTTTTCACTACACAGGACAGAAAGGAGATCCGGCTGTGGGGTTTGATTCTCGGGACACAGCCACAAGTTACACGCCTCAGGACGGAGACACTCTCGAGGAGATTGCCCAGCGGGAAACGGCGAACGGCAATCCCCTCACCGCCGCGGAGATTGCCCTCTTCAACTGGGGTACCGATGATCCCGAAGCCGTGGATGAGCATCTTCGGGACGAGCTTGACTGCTACAGGCGCGGTGAGGACAACCG
The DNA here is from genome assembly GCA_039589815.1 of Gemmatimonadota bacterium. Taxonomy (GTDB): domain Bacteria; phylum Gemmatimonadota; class Gemmatimonadetes; order Longimicrobiales; family Gaopeijiaceae; genus JABDNZ01. Next base: position 8,313 of record JBDHGR010000139.1, read on the forward strand.
ATTTCTGATCTCATCGGACTCCGAGCCCCGGAGCGAGCTTCTGCTTCCCCAACGCTTTGAGGAATCCGGGCTCCCCATTAACCAGACCCACACCATCAGAGTCCGAAAACAGCAGGCGCCCCCCCCGCAATTCGAGATGTGCGCCCGTCTCAGGGGGATCTTCTTCGAGACCGCCAAATCCTTCATTCGCCCTTCAGTTGTGGGAGACCTGAAAAGGGTGGAGGAGGCAATGACGAGGCACTCCGACGCCAAGGCCCTCATTTTCGGGCACACCGACAAGGTGGGGAGCGAGCAGGACAACAAGGATCTCAGCGAACGGCGGGCCCTGAGCACCTACGCGTTCATTACCGACGATCCCGATACGTGGGAGGAACTGTACAACCAGGAGAACTGGGGTACACGGGCCATCCAGGAAATCCTGAAGGACTTCGGTCCGCCGTACGACCCCGGCCCCGTGGACGGGATTTACGGACCCAGAACGCGGGCCGCCGTGAGCCGGTATCAGGAGGACCGAGGGCTTGGTGCGGATGGCATTGCCGGCCCCATTACCCGGAAAGAGATGTTCACGGAGTACATGACCAGCAAGCACGATGTGAAGCTGGCTCCGGACCGGTTCATGGACCCCAAACATGTCGGTTGCGGTGAACTCAATCCCCTGGAGGAGACCGAAGGCCCATCCGAAAGCAACCGGAGAGTGATGTTCTACCTGTTCAACGAGGGCAGGCTTCCGGCCATACCCTGCCGGGAGGGTGAACTCTCCGCTTGCCGGCGGCAGGCGACCGAGCCCCTGCCGCGCTACCGCGAGAACTTCCGATGCAGCTTCTACGATAGCATCTCCCACCGCTGCCCATGGGAGAAACCAATACCCACTGTGCCCTTGAAGAT
>JBDHGR010000140.1:0-9186 GCA_039589815.1 Gemmatimonadota bacterium
CATGCTGAATACCAGAACCTCGGCGGAAGAACTCGTGCCGCCCGGAGAGCGCCAGGGGGTGCAAGGGAGGATCATCGATCCAGCCACAGGATCCCCTGTTCCGAATGCCGAGGTCACCATCGGTCGGGCCGAGGGTGGGTTTCACAGGAAGGCGATCACGAATTCCAATGGGTTCTTCCGGGTACTCTCGCCCTGGCTTGGAACCTTCACCCTCCAGGCGACGGCCCTCGGTTACAAAGAGGTTCTTTCGGACAGTGTGAGGGTAGAGCCGGGGGAGTTGACCGTAGTGGAGGTGGAGATGCCTCCGGAGCCCATCGACCTGGATCCGTTGGTGGTCCTGGCCGAGCCCCGGGATTTCCAACTGGACACCCAGGGCTTCTATCATCGGGTCGAGCAGGGAATCGGCCACTTTATCACCCCCGACGAGAAGGCTATCCGGCAGCCGTTGGACCTTGCAGACATGCTCCGGAATGTGCCGGGTTTGAGAGTCTTGAGAGAGGGCTTTGGCACCCGGATTCTGGTGCCAAAACCCAGCATGGACGCCCTCGGCGGCGTCGATCCATTCTGCGAACCCCGGGTTTATGTCGACGCCTCTTTGAGTTCTGGCGCGTACCTCGACCTGGCGGTTGATGTAAACGATATCGCTGGAATCGAAGTGCACACTCGATTCACCGGGGTCCCCCTGGCCTACGGGGGGACCCAGGGAAGCTGCGGGGTCATCCTGATCTGGACCAAGGGAGGCTGATTGAGCCACGGCCCTTCGGCCTATTCCAAGAGGTAGACGAACTCCGGTAGCGGCGCCAAACCCCACTGGGATGGAGGCTCCAGCAGGGTATTGTCAACTTGAGCCGGTACGCAGCAGACTCGGTTGATGAAAACCAATAGAGGTTGCTACCGCGGCTACCGATTTCCTCCCGGGATCATCCGTCACCCTGTCTGGCTCCACCACCGATTCTGCTTGAGCTTCCGGGACGTCGAAGAACTCCTGGCGGAGCGAGGAGGCGTGGTTTCCTATGAGGCCATCCGGCAGTGGTGTCTGTAAGTTTGGCCCACCCCACGCCCGACAACTCCGGCGTAGGCAAGGCCGACTAGGAGACATCTGGCACTCGGATGAGCCTTTCGCGACGATCCAGGCGAAGCGGCACTATCTCTGGCGTGCGGTCGGTCAGGATGCGAGACCTAATCGACATCCTGGTTCAGAAACATCGCAATACCCGTGCGGCCAGACGGTCCTTCCGCAAGCTCCTGAAAGGCCCAGGGGCCGCCCCGTGGCGGCTCGTGACAGATAAGCTGAGGAGCTACTCGGCGGCCCACCGCGAGGTCATGCCTTCCGTGACCCACGACACCGGACAGTATGCGAACGACAGAGCTGAGGTCTCACATCGACCGACCCGCCAACGAAAACGCCAGATGCGTCGGTTCAGATCAGTTGGACAGGCCCAGCGGTTCCTTGCGGTTCACGGCGTGATTCGGAATCTGTTCAGACTAGGACGGCATCATCTGCGGGCAGAGAACTACAGGTTCTTGCGGGACCGGTCGTATCGGTTTGCGGGGGGTAACGGCTGCTTGAGGACAGGGACGTACCATGCCAAAGACCGTCTCAGTGCAGCTCGGCCGCCTCAAGTTGACAATGCCCTATCCCCTGTTGGGCTTTCGCGTATGAGGGGAGTCCAAGGTTTTCTCGGGGGTCAGCCCCCCGTGCCGGTGAAGAAGTGGGTCCAGATCATAAGCAACCCGCAGGTCTCCTGGGTTCCACCGTATTGAAGCGGCATGCTGGTTGCGCGGGTATGGACTTCGATAGCCGAGATGTCCTCGATGTCCACAATGCTCTCCAGCACGATTCCCTCATCGTTTCTTTCGGGCTTGATTGCCGACGGAGTTCCAGCGGGCACAATATCGGAAAGGGGGCCTCCCCTTTCCGTATGCGTGTCGTTGAACGCCCTGGCACCGTCCAATAGGACCACAGGATTGCATCGGCTGCCGCCACGCATCAGGTAGACCCGCGTCCCGCCCCGGCCTCCCTGATCGATGTAGAGGTCCGGGACGTCACGAAGTAGGTCGAAGGTCGTAAACGGCTTCCTCCGCTTTATCTGATCAGGGGAAATGAATGTGCCAAACCCCATCTTCTCCCGTTCGTAGTATCCAACCTCGGAGAGATACCGATAGGCGCGGACCCGCTTCAGGGCGACGATGAGAGAGTCCATCTCCAGGGGTTTGGGCTTCAGATAGAAGTCTATGGAGACCGAACCTCCTTCACCGACCTCGAGTATGCCGTCTGCCTTCGGCTCATACCCCAGGGCCTCCGCCAGTACGTAGAAGGATCCGGCTTCAGGAGCCTCCAGGACGAAGGCTCCGGTGACGGAGCTTAGAGTATGTGTGACAGCACTCAGGGTCGTGTCCAGGAGGGTAAGGCTGGCCCAGGCTATGGGCTGCCGGGTTTCGGACTCGAGGAGTCTGCCCCTCACTTCCTGTCCCGCCATGGCGGCGGGTTGCACCGCAGCAGCGATTGCGATTCCGGTGATCCACCGACGAATCCCAGGGGGAATAACCAGCCTTCGGAAATCACTAGCTTCCATTCACGACCCTCCGTCCTGGGATGACGCCATCGAACGGGGTTTCACCCACGGTGCCGGTTCCCATGGGATCGGTCCCTATATGCCAATAAACCCGGAAGCCGAGCGGATGCCTCCTCTTTTTCAAACACCCTCTGGCGGTGGCGAGGTTCCCGTAGCCTTCCAGTTGACACTCTGGCAGATCGGTCGAAGCAGTGCAAGCCGGGGAAGCACTCGTGCACTTTGGAGGAGGTAGTGGAACTCTCACCCGGGCGACCCTCGACGGCGCGGCAACGCTTCGATCCTCTCCGGACCGTTCCGGGCCTACGGCCCTGGTCTACCCCGGCCCATCAGGGAAAGCTGAAAACCCACAGGGTCTGATGGCCGTGGGGCTCCCCTACACTGTTTTCTCTTCGACCAACACCACCCCGCCCTTTCCGGGACGGTTGAGGGTGTGTGATGGAGCGGTACTTGTCGACTAGTAGAAGAGGCCTACCGCATGGGGTTCGAGGAGGCCCCGGTCCCCGTCGTCCACGACGGCGTTGGTTGCATCCCAGTAGAAGGTGACCGCATCCGGGCCGACCAGGGGACTCGCAAGAGGAACTGTCGGGTTGGGGGCAAACCCTCTGGCGATGGCTGCGGTTCGGTCCGTGGTGAAGAATATGAAGACCCCGTCTTCGCTGGGTATGGTCTCGTTCCCCGTTGCCGTGATGACTCCCAGGTTCAGATCCCGGAAGGGAACGTCCTCGCCACCGGCGCGGTGGATGTCCTGCTCCTAAAGCGGATTCTGCTTCAGCCCTTCTCCCCTTTGAAGAACCAAACGTAGCCGTGAGAGCTATGGGCCGGGTACCTCTCCCAAATCAGCTCCTGGTACTCGGAATAAGGAGCTGAGATCTCATCATACTTCCGGTTGAACTCCTCCCGTTCTTCATCGCCCAAGTTCCGGAAATCTACTCCGTCGTAGAGCGCATCAGTCTTCGAACTCAGCTCCTCCAACTTTTCCTTCGCCTCACGGTAAGCCTCGATCTCCGAGGGGCTGGCCCCTTCGAGGATCTCCTCTTCCGGGCGCTCCACAGAGGCCAGGTCGCCAGCGATGACATCCTCTATGCCGTCGCCGTCCCAGTCCGTGATGTGGAGCGACAAGCGGCTGCTGCCCAACCTCGTCGACCCGTCCCCATCCGCCTCTTTTGTCAGGATGACTCCTTCCGCGAAGGAGTGGTCGTCGCCGGTGCCCGTGTTCCTGAACCAGAGGATCTTGCCGTACTCGGTGCCGGCAACGAGATCGAGGCGCCCGTCGTTGTCCCAATCCCACGCTTCAGCGGATGTGATGAAATGACCTTCTGTCCTCCCGACCAGGACCATGGGCGGTGCCAGGACTGGCTGGGTCTTTGTACCGATGTTCTCATGCAGGTTGATGGGGCCGACCGCTCCGGTGGAAGAAGACCGGGAGGCCGTGACGAGATCGAAATCCCCATCCCCGTCCCAGTCAACGGGGCTTGCAGCCGAGTGAGTGTGGCTCATGCCGATGGCGACTCGATCCTCGAAGGAGCCGTCCGGCTGCCGGTAGTAGACGAAGATCTCGCTGGCCGGGTTACCGTCTTCGTCAGTCACCGGTATGAGGTGCCCTTCATTCCCTTCCGGCTGAGGTGCGTCCCCCGCGTAGGAACCGGAGAGGATATCCTCGAGCCCGTCACCATTCATGTCCACAAACTGTGGAGCGAAACCCATACATCAGTCGGGGGGCACCGATGCCTTTTTGCCACCCGCGTGGAAGAACTCGAAGTCCCTGAATACCGGATTGGTTGCGGTTCCGTAGTTTCGGAAGATGCGGCAGGCACCGTCCTCGTACTCCCCTACGACGAGGTCGGGTACCCCGTCCTTGTCGAAATCATGATAGACCGGTGCGGCGTGACCGATCGTACCCACTTCGAGAGGAGTGCCATCTGCCAGCAGGATTTTGACGCCAGCTGCCAGGCTCACGACCTGGGGTTCAGGGGTGGTGCATCCAGCCAGCGTCAGCACCGCTCCAACGCAGATGAGCCGCTTCATTCCGGGTCCCTCCGGTTTGCAGGATAGGCGAAAGAACGGTCTTCCGGTTTTTGCGCCCCGGGCCTCGGCTCTTGCCTAGCGGCCTCCTGGGTACTGTCGCAGGCCACGGTGAATAGAAGGAGGACCAAGTTCGCAGGGGAAACGCTCCGAAGGAGTATCATCCGATCCTCTCAGGAAGACGGTTACATCGATCCGATGAAAGGCTATCCGCCCCCGCTGGTTTTCTGCAAGGGGCACCCGGCCCAGAAGAGTATCCTACGCCAGAGGTCGGTGGGCGGATCGTCGTTTCCGCGGAAACGTCGGGAAAAGGGATCCTGGGTACGGTTTTGCGCACTGAACGGTTCAGCTGAACGGCATGAATTCGTCTCCGTTCCGGTTCGAGCCTCCGTTTCGAAGCAACCCAAGCCGATGGAAGCCGCCAGGCCTTCAGAAAGAAGGGATCGCGGCGTTCACGCCTTCCTCTCAAAAGCGTTGGCGCATGGCAGTTTTGAGCCCATCCTTCCTGAGTAGTGCCCGAGTCGCCACCCTTGCTAGAGGCTTTTTCATCGGCGGCGCTTCCTCCCCAGATCCGCTTTCCTCATCACCTCAGGGTAGCTTTCGGAATTCAGGATGGTCTTGTCTAAGGGGAGTCCAGACCTAGCCGTGAAGACAAACCCGTGGTCGTGGTAGTCCGGGGCAGCCTCCAACTGCTCCCTGACCTGGAAGGTGTTGGTCCGGGAAAGTTCCGATCCTCTCCCCACGGCTTTTCGGTACACACCCGGTACACAATGGTGTGAGGGGTTGGTCAACGCTCCACATCACCCCCTACCCCCCCGGCGGGGCCCGGGAGAGGCCTTGGTCGGTTCACGGGTTCCTGGCCGCCCAGATGAAAATGATACCCCCGGCCAAGAGAAACAGGCCGATCCCGATGCCTTCAACAGAGCGGAAGTAGGAATCCAGGCTGAAGAGAAGGCAACCGCCTCCAAAAAGAAGAAGCAGAACACCTACGATCGTCATCAGGACGGCTCCGAAACCTTTCCCGTCTCTTTCAGACATCTTCAGCCACCTCTCAGAGAGCTCCGGGCAGCCCAGAACAAGGTCCCACCACCAGCTATGAAAAGGACCCCCATGGCCGAGAAGAAGGGGTTCCCATACGTCAGTGCGATTCCGCCGTAGACAATCAACAGTATCCCGCCAATCACCATCAGAACCCATCCACGATGCCCCTTTCCGGAAACAGACCTGGATCTAGGCCGCCACCCTTCGATACCGGTCCCGATCAAGATTCCACCACAGACCACTGGGACAAGGCTTATCAAAAAGATCCAACCGGCACGAAATATGGGATCACCCATGAGGAGGACCAGGCACCCTCCGCCGAAGAGCATGACCAGGCTCCCTAAGATGATCATGAAGACGGATCCAAGTCCGCCCTTTTTCTCAGGCACGATTTACCTCCCTTCTCCGGGTCTCCCCGGTTTCGGAGATCAGCCCCTCCCGGTAGAAAATGTTGTAGGTATCGAAAGGGATGATGCGGCCGTCGGGATGGACGATGTGGACGCAGGAGCGCTTTACGCTGCGCACGTCGAAAATGTAGGGATCGAGGAACTGCATAATGATCAGGCGAAAGACGTTGGCGTAGGTGATCTCGCCTGGGGCCTCGAGGCTGGGCAGGCAGCACAGGAGGTCGCCGAGGGCCGCGGCTGAAGACTCAGGGGAGTGGCCAGCCGAGAGGGCGGCCCGTACCTGGGCCCGCAAGGACTCCTCGCCTTCGTAGGCGATGGTGCTCGCCTGGTTTTCGAGGAGGGCGTTCTGGTCTATGTGCCTGGTCAGCGGAATCGCCTTTCCGCCCAGCTTGAGGGCGTAGGCCATGGCCACGCCATCGGCATGGCACGGCACAGGAACAATATCCTCCGGCTCGAAAAGGCCGTGCTGATCGAGGATCAGCTGGCGGATGCAGCTCAACGTGAGGCGGTCGTTGGCTGGATCGAAGTCGGTGAGACGTCCGGCCTCCTGGATAGGCTGGAAGGTGACGCCGCGTACCGCCGGCTGTTGCAGCGCGTAGTCCAGGAGGTCGCCGATCTCGCCATCGTTGACTCCCTTTTGCAGGGTCACGACCAATGTCGTCGAGAGATCGAGGGCGTTGAGGCGGTCCACGGTCCGTTCGTGGATCTCCCGCAGGTCCCGACCGCGGAGGCGCAATAGGGATTCCGCCTGAAGGGAGTCGAACTGAAGATAGATCTCGAAGCGCGGCGAGTAGTCGGCTAATCGCTCGGCGAAAGCCGAGTCGCTGCCGATGCGGATGCCATTGGTGTTGAGCATCAAGTGCTTCGCAGGGGTTGCCCGCGCCAGATCCATGACGGCGAAGAACTCTGGATGGACCGTGGGCTCCCCCCCGCTGATCTGGATTATCGGCGGCTGCCCCTCGTTGGCAACGATGGCTTTGAGCATCGCTTCGATCTCTTCGAGCGTGCGATGCTCCTGCCGGTGTGGCGAGGAGTTGGCATAACAAACGGGGCAGTGGAGATCGCAGGAATCGGTGATCTCGATCAGTGCGACGCAGCTGTGTTGCTCGTGCCCCTCGCAGAGCCCGCAGTCGAAGGGACACCCGTACTCGACCTCAGTATTGAACCGCAGCGGGAGCTGTCCCGCCGAAACCAGTCGCCGCGTCCACTTGTAGTACTCCACATCGCTGGAGATCAGGGACCTCCCAACGCCGTGCTCAGGGCAATGCTTGAGCAGGTAGACGGCCCCGTCCTCGAACACCACCTTCGCCTCCACTTTGCGCAGACAGAGGGAGCAAAGGCTGTTGGTCAACTCAGCAAAGGCATAGGGGCGGTCGGCCATGGGGCATCCTTTACCAACGGAGAGGATATGGAGTCTGGCTACGCGTGTTGAACCTTTTCCTCCTCGTCCCCCCGGATCATGACGAAGGCGTAGATCATGAGTCCCAAAGCGGCAATGTGAAAGACGTTCTGTTCGGCCACCACCGTTCCGTAGGGCTTGAGGAACTCCCATGCGTATCGTTGGAGCCCGTACCATCCGACCATGAGGTAGAACCCGTGCCGGAGGAAAAAGGGCTCTTTCGCCCGAAGACGTGTCAGCGCCCAGAGGAAGAAGGTGGCCATCGCAGCAGATTCGTACAACTGGACCGGATGGCGTGAGATGCCGTCCCCGAAATCATGTCCCCAAGGAAGGTGAGTCGCCACGCCGTGGGTGAAATCGCTCATCCCCGAGAGGAAGCATCCGATCCTTCCTACTGCCACCGTGGCGCAGAAAGCCGGCACGAATACGAGACCCGTGGACCCTCTGATGCCCCGAGCCTTCTTGAACACCTCGACGCCGATGATCGCGCCGCCAAGTGCCCCGAGGATGCTGCGACTGAGGCCCGATTGGCCTGACAAGTACAGGTTGAGCGAGCCGAGTCCGTAACCCCCTAAGACCGCGCCGGTAATCAACGCCAGAGCGTAACCCATCCCCGCCCTTTCGACCCGTCGGGCTCGATCGGTGAACTGTCTGGAGAAGACAAGCCACGTGACGGTGAGTGAGGTCGCAGCAGCCAAGACGTCAAAAACTGTGTGGACCAAGAGTCTCAAATCCCTCCGTTCGACACGGACCTGCCCCTGCCGGGGGTACCGCTCACTGTTCTAGTCCAATCCCCTCGCTCTGGACTAACACTCTAGATGGTATGGTAGGTGGGGGCAGGTCAATACGACCAACCTCCAACCATACTGTGAACGTGGAGAAGCCTGGCTAAGGGAATCTCCTGAGAGAGAAAGGTGCCGGAGGTTGTTTTGCTGGAAAATGGGGCTTGTACAGGTGGAGATCAGAGGGATAACAAAAAGGCAGCCACCTTCCGGCTCCACCTCCATCCCCTGCTGGGCTGATCACCAAACCAGTGACTCCGCAGTCTCCTGCGGGGGTATCCGACACCGCTTTGGATCCTCCCTGAAACCCCACGTTCATTACCACTTGTGCGTGGTCGACGGACTCTTTGAGAACCGCGGGGGTGATGTGGGCCAGGATCCGACCAATCCGGCCATCCGCCTCCGCTCCCACCTAGCCACCGCCCTCACAGCCCAGCTTCTGGAACGCCTCCAGCAAACGTTACGCAAACGAATCCTCCGCCGACCACGCTTCGCGGGGTGCCCGCGCCGCCACGTCCTCCTGGAACCCCACCAAGCCGAGGACATGCTCAGGTGGGGCCACGGCAGAGGGCTCAGCTTATTCGAGAGGCCAGCGACAGCTCCGGCCTCTTCGCCTGACGTCAACCGTTTGTGGCGAGGTCCGGAGAAGAAAGGAGTTGACTATGGGGTGCCAAAGCCAAGAACTTGCTAATATGCTTTCAAGGGTTTTGTTGTCTCTCCTCACCGCCTCCGTGTTCATCGGTGGCTCTGAGGGAGTCTTTGCCCAAGACCCTGCGCGACTCTTCGCCTTCGCGAACCCCCTCGAGTTCACCCTCCAAGCCGACTTCGACCAGCTCAACAAAGACCGGGATCAGGAGAGCGAAGAGCGTCCGGGCCGGTTGATCCTGGCAGGTCCCTTGGGCGAAGGAGGGGCGCCGAAATCTCTGGACGTGAAGGTGAAGACGCGCGGGGATTTCCGG
>JBDHGR010000141.1:0-9164 GCA_039589815.1 Gemmatimonadota bacterium
GATCCCGGGGAACCGGCACAACTCCTGAGCGAGATGGTCTATTACGGGCATGGGGAACCGGAGTGAGCCTCCCCTAGAAGAGCCCTGGGAGCTGCATAGGCAGGCCACCGGTGGCTTTTTTCATCCCTTCTTCGTAGAGAGACCGCGCCTTGTTCTGGGCCTCTGTCACGGCTGCCAGAACCAGGTCCTCCAGCATCTCGACATCATCCGGGTCGACGACGGTGCCGTCGATGGAAAGGGCTTTGATTGCACCCTTCCCATCCACCGTCGCTTTGACCATGCCGCCCCCGGCAGACGCCGAGATCTCTTGAGTGTCCAGCCGTTCCTGGAGCTCCGCCACCTTGCTCTGGAGCTGCTGGCCCATTTGAAGAAGCTGTTGAAGGTTGTTCATTACATCGTTTCCGGTTTCGAATGGTGAAGGAGAATCAGTCCAGCAGCTCGAGATCGAGTTCTTCTACAGCCTCCCCGAGGGTGGGTTCCTTGTCCACGAGTTCCCTGAGTCGACCGCCCCGGACCGTGCCTTCTGTGATTCTCTCGGGAGGGCCGTCCTCAGGCGCGGCGGCCAGGACGGATAGCTCCGGCGCGGACCCGAAGAAACGGCCCACCGCGTCCTTCACCTTCCGAACGACCTGGGGATCCTGCAGGCGTTCCAAACCTGGTCCAGGCGGGACGGAGAGGCGGATCTCCCCATCCGAGGGAAACTCCACGCTGGCTGCTTTCAGGAATGGGAGGACACCTTTCGGCAGGTTCTTGGGGCTCTCGAGGGCCTTTTCCCAAGCAGAATCCAGCGAGACAGGACCGTCCTGGATTTCCATGGGAGTACTCGGGGCGTCCTCGGTCTCTAACGGGGGTCCAGCCGACACAAGTTGGGTTTCAGCTGCGGCAGGAAGATCCTCGCCACCCAAACCTCTCAGGAGTGCCTCCAGCTGAACCGTGCGATCCATATAGCTCAGGCGGAGGAGGAGCATTTCCATGAGGAGGCGAGGGTGCGCACTGCGCCTGAGGCCCCCTGTGGCCTCCAGCTCCGTGACCTGAGACAGCATTCGGACCAGGTCTCCCGGGGAGAAAGCCTCGGCCTTGGCCCGGAACGCCTCCCTGAGGTCATCCCTGACCTCCCTTCCGCCGCCTTCCCCCTCCCCGAGGCGGAGACGCAGGAGAAGACGAAAAACGTCCACAAGTCCGCGGTGGAATTCCACCATGTCGTAACCCTCCTCGAGGAGGGTCTCGACGAAGGAGAAGACCTCGCCGTGGCGACGGTCTTGGAGAATTCGGAGAAGATCCAGGTAACGCTCTTCCTCAACCAGACCCAGGACCTGCCTGACCCCATCCTGGGATACGTCTCCGCCCGTCAGGGCCAGAACCTGATCCAGAAGGGACAACGCATCACGCAAGCCTCCATCGGCCCGTCGAGCGATGGTCCGAAGGGCCTCTTCGGGTGCATCAGCCCCCTCGCCGGTCAGAACCTCCTGGAGCCTCCTGGTGATGTCCCCAACACCGATCCGACGAAGATCGAACCTCTGGCACCTCGAGAGGACAGGGGAAGCTGACTGTTGGATCTTTTGGGGTTCCGTAGTGGCGAAGACAAAAATGACTCTGGGGGGCGGTTCCTCCAGGATTTTGAGGAGTGCGTTCCACGCCTCCCGGGTGAGCATGTGTGCCTCATCGAGGATATAGACCTTGAACCGGCCCTCCTCGGAGGGGGCATACATGGCCCTCTCCCTCAGATCCCGGGCGTCATCCACTCCCCGGTTGGAGGCAGCGTCAATCTCCACCACATCGAGGGCCGTCTGGCCACCCCATATTCTCTTACAGCTATCACACTCTCCGCAGGGCTCTCCGTCGTCGGTCCGTCGGGGACAATTCAGGGCCATGGCGAGGACGCGTGCCAATGTGGTTTTTCCGATTCCTCGGGGACCACAAAAGAGGTAGGCGTGGCCGACCCTGTCCCCTGCGATCGCCCGCCGCAGGGTCTCGGAAACGTGTTCTTGAGTAGCGACCTCGGCGAACCGCTTTGGTCGGTACTTTCGGGCTAGGGCAGTGTGGGACACGAAAGCGCCGGTCAAGAAACAGGGTAGGTTCTGGCCTCAGAAAAGAAATGCCCCAGGCACCCCGCAGCAACGATCACCACACTTACCGCTGCTACCTGCGGGGTCCTGACGGGTTTCGTGGGCTTTCGCTCTGCGGACCTGGGGCACGTATCAAGTTATTTCAAAACCCCCGGGCGAGTCAAGCAGAGAACCCCGGAAAACCAGGGGAATCCAGCGTTTATTGCCCGGGGCTTCGCCAAGGGGTGGGGGCAACCCGCTTTTCCCGCCTCGGGTGCCGGTTCGCTCTTTCGGCTCGCTCTTTCGGCTCGCTCTTTCGGCTCGCTCTCCTGGCCCGCTTTTCCCGCCTCCGTTACCGGCCCAGCCTCCAGGCATCCGGAACGTGGAGAACCTCGACACGGGACCCCTTCCGCCAGGAGACCCCTATGGCGTCGAAACGAAGGAGTGTACCCGGGGGCAGGGGGTTCTTTTGCAGCCAACCGCGGGCTACTCGGGTAACCTCCTGCTGTTTCATCCGGGTAATTGCTTCCAGAGGATGACCATACCTATGGCTCCGCCGGCATTTGACCTCAACAAAGGCCAGGATCCGGCCTTTGGAGGCGATGATGTCCACCTCATTCCGGCGCCAACGGAAATTCCGGGCCAGAAGGGTCCAGCCTCTCGCTCGAAGGTACTGGGCCGCCTCTTCCTCACCCTGCCGGCCGACATCCGCTCTGCTCAACCCTTCCCCGTTGAACTCGTCCATCGGAGGAAGAAGAGGTCGGACCCTGGGCGGTGGAAGGGGAAAGCGGGCCGGTTCAGCCCCGGACTGGAGGTGTCATCTCGCGATGAATGGCTTTTGCGATGACCCGGATCTGTTCCAGAAGCTCCTGGAATTGCTCGGGGTAGAGGGATTGAGCCCCATCCGAGAGTGCGTGGTTGGGATCAGGGTGGACCTCCACCATAAGACCGTCGGCCCCGGCCGCCACCGCCGCCCTGGCCATGGGTGTGACCTTCGCCCTTACCCCGGTACCGTGGCTCGGGTCAGCGATGATCGGGAGATGGGACAGAGACTTCACAACCGGAATTGCCGTGAGATCCAGCAGGTTTCGGGTTTGGGTGTCGAAACTTCTTACACCCCGCTCACAGAGGATGACGTTCGGATTCCCCTCGGCGATCACGTATTCGGCGGCTAGGAGAAGCTCCTCAATCGTTGCCGAAAGGCCCCTTTTCAGTAGGATGGGCTTTCCGATCTGCCCTACCTTTCGGAGTAGGGGGTAGTTCTGCATGTTCCGGGCGCCAACCTGGAGAATGTCGGCGTACTCCGCCACGTCGTCCGCAGTCTCAACGTCCAAAGCTTCCGTGACGATGGCCATGCCCGTTTCGTCGCGGGCTTTGGCCAAGAATTGCAGACCCTTTACCCCAAGGCCTTGGAAGGAGTATGGGGAGGTCCTGGGTTTGAACGCCCCCCCTCGAAGGATGGTCGCCCCCATCTCAGACAGGGTCCCGGCCAAGCCAAGGATCATCTCCTCGCTCTCCACGGCACAGGGCCCCGCCATGAGAGCGATCTCGGTCCCTCCGAGTTGTGTACCGTTGGAGAGCGTGACAATGGTGTTCTCTTCCCTCCACTCCCTCGAGACCTGCTTATAGGAGTGGCTCACGGGGATCACTTCCAGCACCCCCGAGAGGCTTTGAAACAAGGTGGGCTCCACCTGTCCATCATTTCCGATCAATCCGATTGATGTCCGTTGGCGCCCGGGGATGGGGCGGGCTTCGTATCCCATCTCCTGGATCATGTCGACGACGTCTTTGATCTCTTGCGGCGAAGCGCCGTGCTTCATGACAACAAGCATGAGGTGCTCAATCCATTGGGGTTCCCGGAAACTTCACCACACCATCCCTTAAATCTAATCTCAGTCCATCCCAACCTGTGAGGACCAGGCCATCAAACCCGGCTTTCAACAGGAGTGAAGGCACCTCGTCCGGGTCCAAGGGTGGATAACAGTGCAGTGTGACCAGGACTTGGGGGGCGGCGACGGTCGCCAAAGCGGCAAGGCCTCCGGGTGTCAGGTGTGTGTCCATTTCCCGACCGTTGGGATGGCTGCATTCGGCCAGGAGGATGTGACATCCCTGGAAAAACGGACCAAGTGCCGGTTCTGGACCGGTATCACCCGTGAAGCCAAGCAACCCGTCATCGGTCTCTACCCGGACCGCCAGGGAGTTTCCTGTGTGGGGCGTTCCCAACGTGGCGATCCCGAAATCGGATCTGGGGCCCGCCCAGCTTTGGCCCGGAGAAAGTTCGTGAATCTCCAGGGGGAATCCGGGATCCAGGATGTGGGCGCCGTGGGTCCGGGCCAAACCGTCCAGATGGTCGAAGAGGCCTTTCGGTCCCAGGACGGTAAGTTCGGTCTCCCTGGGGGAGTCCAGGCCGTGTTTCATGGCAAAAAGGAGATATGCCAGCTCCCCGACGTGGTCCATGTGGAAGTGGGTCACGAGGAGGTGGGTGAGACCCTGCCAAGGAAGACCCAGGCGGGCCATGGTCCTGAGGGCTCCCGGACCACAGTCTAGCAACAGGCTAGAATGGTCCGTCTCCATCCAATGGGCAGCCGATCCCCTGAGGGGATCCGGGATGAAGGTCCCTGACCCCAACACCCAGATCCTCATGGCCAGAAAACCACCCTTCGAACCTCCACGGCGCCCCCCGCCCGAAGGCGAAGGAGGTACACTCCCGCGGACACCCGTCGGCCTCCATCGTCCCGGCCATCCCATACGAAGTTTGTACACGGACCGGGAGGCTCTCCCTCCTCCCTCCCGTAGAGGCCCGGAGGGAGTTCCGTCGGTCCGCAGCCAGGACCTGGAATCAGGTTTCGGACCAGGCGCCCCCGCATATCGTAGACGGCCAGTTCCACCCTGGATTGCACGGCCAGATCGAACCAGATCCGGGTTTCCGAGATCCCTCCTTCAGAATCGGGGAAGGGATTCGGGAAGTTCTGATGGAGGATGGTCACGGGCGGGTTTTCGCCACCGGTCACTACGAATGGCCCCGCGCTGGTCACGGTATCCACCGCCCCCGTTCGGGCTTCGGCGATCACACGCCAACGCAATGGAACGTTGAAAGGAAGCGGCTCCTCAAGAACATGGCTTTCCCGTTGGAGGCCCGGGTAGCTCTGAATGACCTCCCCTTCCCGGTCCAGGGAGACCTGGAGCTCGAATGTGAACGGGCCAGCCGGCCCGGAGAGATCCACGGCCGTCCAACGGAACTCAGGTTTTGGGTCGGCCACTTCGGTTCCACTGGGGTCGTTCAGCACGTTCAGGGTCACCCAGGAAGGGACGTCGATGGGGCCTTGAGGCCCAGTAGGCAGCAAAACTCCCTGGGCCGAACGGGCCACCAGTCTCCAGAGCAGCTGGGTTTGCGGGGGCAACGGTTCCGGGATCCTGCGGGCGAAGGTTCCAACCACAGAGTCCGTAAACACAGGTTGCTGGAAGAGGGAATCTTCAGCGAACTCCAGGTGGAAAGTCACCGGCAACCCGAGGGGATGGGAGGTGGGGAGGTTCCATTGGAATTGAGGGGCCAGATCGGTGATCTGCCCCTCTGAAGTCACCTCCTGGAGCGGAAGGGCCCACAGGCCATCCGGAAAGAGCACCGCCGGAGCCAGCTGCGGGACCCTTGCACCCGATGGGGTTAGCGCGTCCGCAGACAACTCGAGGGCGTGGAGAACCTCAATCGGCCCCCGTTCCGGATAGGCCTCCACAAAAAGAGCAGCAGCACCGGCGAGAAGAGCCCCGGCGAACTCGGTTCCCTGGGCTTCACCCAGCGTCCCGTCCCCGGGTCCCGACGCCACCGGGAGATCTTCCCCGGGGGCCATGAGATCTGGCTTCGGGCGACCGTCTGAGGTGGGGCCCCGAGCTGAGAAGGCTGAAGGGGCCCCGGACGGGTTGATCGAACCCACTGCCAAGACAGAGTCACCGTCGGAAGGGGACACCAGGGTTTCCGGCCCGGGCCCCCCGTTCCCCACCGGTGTCACCACCAGGACACCCCGCCGAGCCGCCTCGTCCGCCGCCAGGGTTGCCGGAGCTACGTCACCGTCCAGGTCTTCCGCAGAATAGCCGCCTCCATCGAAGTTCCTGAAACCCACCCCGGACAGGACCACCCGGGCACCCTGGGTTTCGAGCCACTCCAGGCCCGCCACCCATCGGTCTTCGTCAGCCCCCACGGGGTCATCGTCACTTCGGATCCGCGCGAGGAGAATCCCGGCCCCAGGCGCGGTCCCCCTCAATACCCCAGGGAGGTCTCCGCTAAGGAGAGACCAGAGGCCCGTCCCATGATCGGCGGAGCCGGGCGGATCTTCGGGTCGGGGTTCCACGGAATTGTCGGCTTCTACAAAGTCCCTTACCGCCAGAGGGGGGTTGGTTCGGAGGACGGAGTGGCCCGAAAAAAAGTGGCCATCCAGGATGCCAATACGGGTGCCGGTGCCGAGAAAACCCAGATCATGGACGGCAGGAACCTGCAATTCACCCAAAATGGGTCCCAGGTCCCCATAGGTCGTATCAGCCTGGAGGGGAGAGTCCCGATCAAGTGGGAAAGCTGGATCACCGGCCTTCTGAGCGCGTTCCGTGACGTCCGACTCGCCCAATCGAAGAACCGGCCGCACCCGGTAGACTCCTGGAACCTCGGCCAATCGGGCTACCTGGTAGCCAGCCACGTCCACGCTTATGGCGCGCAGCCACTGACTCCTGTTCCTCACCCGACCCGGAACCGCGCCTATCCCCGCGGGGGTGTTGGCGGCTTCCCACCCTTCCTCGGTCAGGAAGAGCCAATAGGGAACCGAATCGGCGGCGGATGACTCAGGTGCGGAAGGCCCGGACACAGTGGAGATGGCGTTGCCTCCCGTGAGGATCGGGAGGGTGGCGAAGGCCAGGATATAACCGGGTACGCGGCCCCTCAAACCCCTTCTCTTCATCTGGGCCCTCGGTGTTCGGAAGGTGGCACGCCCCGTTCCACCAGAGACTCAGAGGCTCCTAAACCCCTGAATCGCTCGTTTGAAGGGCATCCTCCAATTGGACCCCCACCACTCGACTCACTCCTGGTTCCTCCATGGTCACGCCATAGATCCAGTCTGCGGCTTCGATGGTCCTAGCATTGTGCGTGATCACGATGAACTGGGTCTGAGGCTTGAACTCCTGAAGGAGCCGAATGAACCGGTAGATGTTCGATTCGTCCAGGGGAGCGTCTACCTCGTCCAGCACACAGAATGGGCTCGGTTTAACGAGGTAGATCCCGAAAAGAAGGCTCAGGGCTGTCAGGGCCCTCTCCCCGCCGGACAGGAGGTCGATCCTCTGGGTCTTCTTCCCCCGGGGGGAAGCGTGAATCTCGATTGCCGACTCTAGGGGATCCTCCTCTTCCTCAAGCCAGAGCGTGGCGTCTCCTCCCTCGAAGAGCCTCTGGAACGTGTACTTGAAATTCTCCTGAATCTTCCCGAAGGTTTCGTGAAAGAGTTGGGTGGCCGTTTCGTTGATCTGGCGGATTGCGGCCCTGAGGTCGTCTCGGGCCCCTCTCAGGTCCTCCCTTTGTTCCAACAGGAATCCCAGACGCCCGCTCTCTTCCTGGTGCTCCTCAACCGCCAACATGTTGACAAGGCCGATCCTCTCGAGCTTTTGCACAATTCCCTGAAGCTCTTCCCTGAGGGTGTCGGGCTCGCCTTCCACCGGTTCGGCTTCCGCAAGGAGAACCTCCAGGGGCTTGCCCCATTCCCCTTCCAGTCGATCCTGGATTCGCCCGATCCGGCCCGCGAGCTCCTGCTGCTCCAACTCCTGGGTGTGTCGTCGGTCGACGGACTCCCTCTCCGCAGTACGAGCCACTCTCACCTTCCGGTCTGCCTCCTGGAGTGATTCGTTCAACCGCTCGGCCGTCTCGGCCCTCTGCCGAAGGGCCTCATCGGCCTCATCCCGCTTGCCGAATAATACCTCGACGGCGGTTGCCCCGTCTTCCCTGAGTTTCTTGGCCGCGGTCAATTCGGATCCCAGCTCCGATTCCTCCGTTCCCAGACTTTCGAGGCGCCCAGAGGCGTCTTCCAGGGTCCTCTCCCCGTCTGCCAACCGTTCCAGGATGCGGGTCCGATCCCCCTCCTTCCGGGCGACCTCCAAGGCCAGCTCGGTTTCCCGGTCTCTGGCACTCTCCCAACCGCTTTGGGCCTCGCCGACCTGCTCCCGGACCAGGTCTTCTTCTTCTCTTAGCCGGTCCACCTCTTCCTGAAGCAGTTCCCGATCTTCAAGGGCCGTTCGCCCTCTTTCCTCGGCACGGGCGCGGGCCGCTCTCGTCCCCTCGATCTGCCTCGCCAACTCCTCCTGGTGCCGATCCAGGTGGAGCCTCCGGTCGGTCTGGGCTTGGACCTGGGCCGAAGCCGAGCGGTGGAAGTCCTCGGCTTCCCGAAAGGCGCGCCAGGCTTCTTCCAGCGCCGTATCGGCGGTTTCGGACTCGGATTCGGCCACCACTCTCCGTTTCTTCGCTTCTTTCGAATCCCTCCGTGCCTCTTTTAGCTCCACCTTCAGGACCTTGATCCGTTCTCTGCGCTCCAGGAATCCTGAGCTCCCCAGGGGACTCCCGATACGTACAACGCCCTGCCCATCTACGGCACTCCCTGAAAGGGAGAGAAACCCTCGATCCGTCCCGTGGTCGGCCAGGAAGGAGCCCCTGTGAAGCTCCACGCCTGCCAAGATTCTCCGAATCCAGGGTGCCCCGGGGCCATCCAAGTCCAACGCCTTTATGAGGCTTCCGTTCGCGTCCTCTGCCTCGGGGGAGGTCCGGTCCAGTGGGAAGAGAATCAGGCCCCCGCTACCTCCCCAGCTCCCACGGTGCCACTCATCCAGCCGCTGGACCGCTGCCCCGTCCCTGACCACCAAACCCTGGACCAGGGGTCCCAGATAGGACTCCAAGGCGCTGAGAACGTCCGGATCTCCAGCAAGGGAGTCCCCGAGGGTCCCGAGGACGTCTGGATCCCCCAAGTCGAGGGCGGCCTTCACCGCCGGCTCCAAACCTTCCTGGCTCCGATCCATCCCCTCGAGCGCATCGATCCGGGCCTGGAGGTTCGTCACCCGATCCGAGCCCGCCGTTTCGGCCTTCCTGGCCTCATCGAGAGCCAG
>JBDHGR010000142.1:0-9163 GCA_039589815.1 Gemmatimonadota bacterium
GGAGAGCCTGCGCTTTGATGGATTCCATTCCGCAGCACCGGTCTGCTCACCGCCTCGTGGCAGCGTCTTGACCGGTCGTCATCCCAACAGGTTCGCTTGTTTTCGCTGGGGGCATACCCTGCGACCCCAGGAAGTGACCATCGCCGAACGACTCAAAGAGGTCGGCTATGTGACAGGCCACTTTGGTAAGTGGCATTTGGGCCCGGTCTATGCTGGCAGCCCGGTGAATCCCGGAGCCAGCGGATTCGATGAGTGGGTCTCCTCACCCAATTTCTATGACAATGACCCGATTCTCAGCAACGAAGGACGGGCTGTTCCCTACGAAGGGGAGAGTTCGGCCGTGACCGTTGAAATCGCGCTGGAGTTCATCAATAAACACGGTCAGGGCGATCGGCCCTTCTTCGCGGTGATCTGGTTTGGCTCTCCACACGATCCCCACGTGGCTTCCGATGAAGATGCGCAGCGCTACGAGGGCTTCGATGAGGAGATGAAGAACTTCCTTGGCGAGATCACCGGCATGGACCGAGCCCTGGGAAAGCTGCGCCGGGCACTCAGAGAATCGGATGTCTACGAGAACACGATCCTGTGGTATTGCAGTGACAATGGCGGGCTGAAGGCCGAATCCACAGGAGGCCGCGGCAGAAAAGGATCCATCTATGAAGGCGGGCTACTCGTGCCCGCCCTCCTGGAGTGGCCCTCAAAGATCAAAGAGCCATTCACCACCGATGTGCCATGTAATACCGCCGACATCTTCCCGAGCCTTTTGGACATGATCGGCGTTGAAAACACATCGAGCGTGCCACTGGATGGCATCAGCCTGGCCCCTCTCATCGAGGGTAGGATGGACAAACGTCCCGAACCCATGGGGTTCTGGGACTACCCGGAAGCGGGCCGCAGTGTCCCGGCTGCAGCGCTCATGACCGCGCTCCTCCAGGCCCAAAAAGAAGGAATGCCCTATCAGGAGGACGCCGGGCTGGACCTGGACGCCGGAGATATCGGGAAACAGTATGCGGAGGATACCTTCCCCGGTCATTCTGCCTGGCTTGATTGGCCCTGGAAGCTCCATCGAATCGAAGAGCAGACCCATGAGGTGGTCTTTGAGCTCTACAACCTCGTGGACGACCCCCTGGAACTGACCGATCTCCTTGCCGGGGAGCCCATTCGCGCCGGAGCCATGACCAGACAGCTGGAGACCTGGTTGCTGTCGGTCACGCAAAGCCTGAACGGCAAGGACTATTCGTCCAGCCTGAGAGTAACCCCGGTCTCTCCTTGAAGGTCAGCCAGTAGTCTCATCATGTTGTCTATCCTGTGGGCGTGTTCCGGATCGTCCGCCAGGTTTCTCGCTTCCAGAGGGTCCTCTCGAAGGTCGACCAGCAGTTTCCTGCCGATGGTCGGGTAGATGATCAGCTTGCAGTCACCCCGCGATACCATCCGTTGCAGATGCCGGTATCCACCGTATATGGCTGGACAACTATCCTCTCCCCACCTCCGGGCCCTGCACAAACGCCACGCAAGGCCGTCGCAGGGCCGTCGGCCTTCCCCCGGAAGCGGGTCCCCCCTATCCTTGTCCTACCTTTTCCCCCTGAAGCGGAGCCGGCCGTTTGAAGCTCCGTACCCGCATCCTGACGTTATTCGCTTTGCTTGGCGTTGTTCCCGTCCTGGCGCTGGGCATGTTCGGTTACGTTCGTTCCATGGCTGCGCTGGAGTCGCTTCTCGAGGAGGAGACGACGACCATCACCCATCGGATCGTCTCGGATCTGCTGGAACGCTACGCCCTTCGGGCTACCGAGCTCCAACTGGTGGCCGGGAATGTCGAGACCGAAAGCCTCTACCGAGTCCATGCCGAAGGCCTGAACGCGTCGGACTCCGAGGCCTTTGCCGCCGCCGATGCCTACCTGTCCTCCGTTTGGGCACTCTTTCGCCCGTCCTATCACCGGATCGAACTCCGGGATTCTACGGGGGCGCGCCTCTACGTCTTGGGGGAGCCGGAGACCCTCCGCACCGACCCGGGCATGGCGGAGCGTCTCCCGTACAGGGAGGCTGTGGAGCTGGAATTCCCCGTCACGGTAGCCCCCACAAGCGACACCGTCGGGACAGTGGTCGCCGTCCTTCGGTCCGGGGCTCTTCTCTCCGATGATCTCCTGAAAACCACCTTCGGAAGGGCTGGGTACACGACTTTGCTCAACCGAGCAAGAGGAACAGTCATCCACCATCCGAGTCGTCGCCTGCTCAACCAGCCCACCGACCGGTTGTTTTCCCAGGACGGTTGGAACGTGGACACCACCGTCCTTTCCCCGGACAGCGGGAGCTTCAGCTACCGGGAGAGCGACTCGCTCCGGGTGGCCTCTTTCTTCAACGTTCCCACACCGCCCTGGACCGTAGTGGTCTCGGCTGCCGTGGATGAGTTCGCGCCGCCCTTCGCTCGCATGCGAAACGTCAATCTCGTCGTGATGCTTCTGGTGGCGGCAGCCATCGGCCTCTCCTTCTATCTCATGACGCGGCGTGCCACGTTGTCGCTGGAACAGCTCACGGCCGCCGCCGACGGTGTGGCCCGTGGCGAGCTGTCACCGCAGATCCCGGGAGGCGGGAGTGACGAGGTGGGTCGCCTTTCCCGGGCCTTCGGGATCATGGTGGAGGAGGTCCGGAAGATGCTGGAGAGGGTAGAAGAAACACGGCACATGGCGGTCATGGGGGAGTTTGCGTCTCGGGTTTCCCACGAGATTCGAACCCCCCTCACCTCCATTAAGCTCAACCTCCAGGAGCTCGGCCGTGATTCGGAGCAAGGGAGGATCCCAGAGGACTCGGCGCCGGCGGTCCGGATCTGTCTGCGGGAGGTGGAGCGTCTGGACCAAGCCGTGTCCAGCGTATTGGGCATGGTCCGCACTCATCCGCCTGGAAGAGAGCCGTGCTCGCTTCATCGTATCCTGGCCGATGCCACCGAGGCCGTGGGGCCGCAGCTCGAGCAGGATAACGTCCGCGTCGAACAGCACCTCAGGGCCGCCCAGGACAGGGTTCTGGGGGATCCCCGGGACCTGGAGGGTGTGTTCGTGAACCTGCTCGTGAACTCCAGCGAGGCGATGCCTGGTGGGGGAACGGTCCGGATTGACACCGAGAACAGGGAGGTGGCATCGACGGCGCCGGGGATCATCCAGGTTCGAGTATCGGACGATGGCCCTGGGATCCCCGCCGAGATCCGGGGAAAGATCTTTCGGCCCTTCGTGAGCACAAAGGTTGACGGGACCGGGTTCGGCCTCGCCGTTGCCCGGCGGACCGTGGAAGAGCACCAAGGCCGGATCGAAGTGGATCCGGCATCCCCCGGTGGCAAGGGCGCCATCTTTGTCGTGGAACTCCCCCTCGCCGAAGCGCCGACTTCGACATCGGGGGGAACATCGACATCGGAGGAAGAGCACATTCCCGCGCCGGAGGCAAAGTGAGCGCGCGCGTCCTGGTCGTCGACGATGACCTGTCCATCCGCGAGACGTTCGAGCGTCACCTGAAGCGTGCCGGTCACCAGGTCCTCGCGGCGGCCAGCGCCGAGGAAGCCCTTAACGCCCTGGCCGAGTTTGACCCGACCCTGGTGATCACCGACGTGCGCATGCCCGGCATGGACGGGCTGGAGTTGCTTCGCCGGATCCGTGAGGCGGGAGATACCCAGGTGGTGGTAATCACAGCTTTTGAAGGGATGAAGAGTGCCATTATCGCCATGCGGGAAGGCGCGTACGACTATTTGACGAAGCCTTTGGATCTGGACCACATCGACCTTCTGGTGGAGCGCTCTGAGCGGGACCTATCGTTACGGAGACGGGCCCGGCGCCTCACGACGGAGACTGCAGAGGGCCACGCCCTCGACGAGCTCATCGGTCAGGACCCGAAGATGATCGAGATCTACAAGACCATCGGGGTCCTGACCGGGAACCGGGCTACGGTGCTCATCACCGGAGAGACAGGGACGGGAAAGGAGCGCATCGCGCGGGCCATCCACTTCAACTCGCCGGCGCCCGAGGAGCCCTTCATCGCCGTCAACTGCACGGCCATCCCGGAGGCTCTCCTGGAGTCAGAGCTCTTCGGTCATGTCCGGGGCGCCTTCACCGGCGCCGTGGGCCGGCGGGAAGGGTACTTCGAGTTGGCGGGAAGGGGAACGATACTCCTGGACGAGATCGGTGACACCACACTGGAATTCCAGGCCAAACTTCTGCGAGTGCTAGAGGACCGGGAGTTCTACCCCCTTGGTGGTGAGCAGCCACGTCGTACCGAAGGGCGCATCCTAGCCGCAACTCAGCGTTCCCTGGAGGCGGAGGTTCGGGAGGGGCGGTTCCGTGAGGATCTTTTCTTTCGACTTCAGGTTGTGGAAATTCAGGTCCCCCCGCTTCGGGACCGGCGAGCTGACATCCCCTTGCTGGCAAAACACCTCATGACCAAGCTCGCGGACGAGGTCCACACCGATGTTCGTGGGATCACCGAGGCCGCCATCCGAAAGCTCACTGCCTACCACTGGCCCGGTAACGTCCGAGAGCTCGAACATGCCCTGACTCGGGCCATGGTGTCTTGCCGGCGACCCGTGGTGGACGCCGAACATCTCTCCCTCGGGGCCGCTCTTTCGGAGGGTGGACCGGAAACCGGTCCGGGTGACGACCGCCTCGGAGCGGTTGAAGCTGCCCACGTCAAAAGGATTCTCGCTCGCACCGGCGGTAACAAACGACAGTCGGCGCGGATTCTAGACATTTCCCGGCCCCGCCTTGACCGACTTATCGAGAGGTACGACCTGAAGGTGCCCGAGTAACGGTCCGAGGCCACCGATGGCATCGAGTCGTTACTATGCGGGTTCAAATCCCAGGCGGACGAAATCTCCTAAGTATCTATTTTGATGAAGCTTATGATCTCAGGGCGTGCTGGCAGCTCTGTTGCTACTCCATGCAGGTTAGTGCGTCGATTGCTTCCCGCAAAACCGTCCGTGCAGGGAGAAGCGAAATGTATTTGGCCAATGGATCACTGGTTCAAGAACTGGTCCCGGTACTCATCAGCGGGCTGTGGGGTCTTTTCCTTATCCTAGTCTCCGCGGTAGTGCTGGCGGTAGCCATCGCCTGCTTGACCTCGGTCCTCGGCATGTGGCTGAGGCCTCGGGATGAGTTGGGTCTTCGTCGGGCTGTATGGCTCTTCGCGCTGGCGGTTCCGATGCTGGCCGGGCCCGCCTTGGCTGCACAAGCGGTATCCGCCCAGAAAGTCCCAATCGTGGAGCCTAGCTTCACGAGAATCTTCGGTACCGACTCGATTGAGATCAGTGCGAATGCTTCGAACATCATGGACGACCGGTCGGTAGCCGTCTCCCCCGATGGCCACTGGATCGCATGGGAAGGCGTCCGGGAGGGAGTATCTGAGATCTGGGTCGTATCCATGACGGGTAAGGGACCGGTACAGGTGAGTGGTTCCGCCCACGACTTTAACGCCAATCCTGTCTGGTTCCCGGACAGCAGGCGACTGGCGTTCCGAAGCGGATCGGCGGCCTTCGGGCCGTTCATCCATAGCGTCGAGCTGGACCCCGACACGGGCCATCCGGTCGGCCCACCCCGCCAGGTGAGCATCGAGCCCATACAGCAGCGTGGCTTCGGCGTGTCGCCCGACGGGAGCCGGATCGCCTACGGGACGCCGCTGGATGACGGGCGCCAGGCCCTCCGGGTCGTACCGGCCAACGGCGGAACGGCTCGTACCCTGTGGGAAACCGAAGCCCCTATATGGTGGCCGGTGTGGTCGCCCAACGGGGAGAGCGTGTACGTCATGACCGGAGTGCGGCGTATGATGCGGGTGGTCCGGAGTCTACCCGTCGAAGGGGGCGCGGCCAAGGTGGCAGCCGAATGGGAGGACGGCCTCCTCGCTGCCCTGAGTCCTGACGGCCGGTACGTGACGAGAGGGGTGACCACGTCGTCAGGGGAAGAGCTCTGGGAGTTGGCCACCATAGATGGGCGAGGCGTCGCCAGGTTCAAGCTCCCGGAAAATATGGGCCCCGTGGGGTTCTGGCCTGGCGAGCCTGCCATCCTGGCTGCGGCAAAGGACGTGGCGGCACCCCTCCAGGTGCTGCCGGTCAACGGTGGGCCTGCTAGGCAGCTCACGGAGACGCGGGCAATGGACTCGCCTCTCCGTTGGATGCCCAATGGGCGGGAACTGTTCATGGAAACACAGCTTGACGGGGAAACGGTCTTCATGCTGATGGCGGTTGAAGCGGGTGGCACGAGGCAGGTCCGACTCCCGGAGCCCAGGTGGCGAGGCACCTCACCGACCATTTCGGACGAGGGCCGGTACGTGGGGTTCGTGACAGGCCGGTATGACGAGGAACCCACGGTGAAGACCTTCGATCTGCAGGATGGTAGCGTCCAACTGGTGACAGATTCACCCTGCGGTCGAAATCGATACCAACTCTGGCCTACCTGGGACGGTGATCGATTCCTCTACTGCGAAAGCGCAGGAGATCGGCACGAGTACCGAGCCGTAAGCCCCGGAGGGCTGCCCGAGCTTCTCATGTCTTATTCCGGCGATGTCCGATCGTTGCCGTCCGTCGGCGTTCGAGGAAACCGGGTTGCATTCACCAAGAACGAAGGAGAGAACGGCTCATTGCTGGTGGCCACGGCCGGCAGGGAGGATGCCCGAAGTCTCGTGACGCTGCCGGGTCGCATCGGCGCTCTGGGGATGCAGGGTCCGGTCTGGTCCCCCGACGGACGAACGATCGTGGTGGGATACGCGAGGCCGGGGGGCGAAGACGTGGAGGCGCTGCTCGTTCGTCTCACGGCGGACGGCCAGCTTGACGGGGAACCAACGATCCTGGAGTTGGAGGGTGGGCCGTTGTGGTGGTGGGACCCCCAGTGGCTTCCGGACGGCGGCGGACTCGTGATCGGTGGAATGGGTAGCGCCACCGTTCTCGACCTTGGAGTTTGGATGGTGAGCTTGGACCCAGAGGTCAACCCGGTGGAGCTGACCGCGGACGACCCTAATCCGATCGGCGGGTTCGTCCTCTCCCCTGACGGACGCCAGATCGTCTACTCCAGCGAGCGTCCCAGCGGCAGCTCGTTCTGGAAGGTGGAGTTGGGCGATATCGAGGGGGGTCGCCGATGAGTGATGTGCCCCCCTGAGAGGAAGACGGGCCAAGTCTCATGGGTTTGGGCTGGTTCAAAACAGGAGTGAGATCAGAGGGGTTTATCCATCCTTGCCCCAGAATGATCGTATAGGACGGCTTCTCCCCCCTAGCCCAACCTGTCCAGAACTCTCCGGAGCCGCTGCCGTGCCGCCGCGGCTTCCGGCCCTCCAGCGCCCGACTCCAACGGGTGCTGTTCGAGTGGGTCTTCCGGCACGTCGAACAACCGACCGTCGTCATACAGCTTCCAGCGCTGATCACGCGCGAACCGAGACCTGGTGAAGTTGCCCCAGTCCGGGTCGTAGTGACAGAACACCCATTCCCGCGGGTTCCCCAGTTCGCCCCGCAGTTGCGGCCCGAAGCTCCGTCCGTCCAGTCGCACTCCCAGAGGCGGCTGGGCACCTGTCACCGCGGCGATGGTGGGCAGGAAGTCCGTGGTGTCCACCAGGTGGTCCAGCACCTGCCCGCCGGGAATCGTCCCGGGCCAGTGGGCGATGAGCGGCACCCGGGTCCCCCCATCGTCGGGATATCCTTTGTGCCCCCTCACCTCCCCCCGGGTCGTGGGTGAGGTGATGCTCCGGTTTGTGCCGTTATCTCCCAGAAACATCACAAGGGTGTTCTCCCGGATCCCCAGCTCATCCAGCTTCTGCGTGATCCGCCCAACCAGCTTGTCCACGTAATTGACCATGTCGGCGAAGAACCGCGGGTCCCTTTCCGACCGGTCCCCGGAACCCCACTCCGGGCTTTCCGGGGTGGGAACGAAGGGGTTATGGGGCAGGATCATGGGGTAGTAGGCGAAGAACGGCTTGCCTTCCTGGCGCTCCATGAAGCCGAGGAGGTAATCCGTGGCCACATCGGGCCCGTAAGCCCCCACCAGCTTCTCCGGCTCCCGGCTGTTCAGATACATCAATGGGTCGGCGTAGCGTTCCCCGATCTCCTCGATCTGCCAGAGGCAGTGCTCGTCGAAGCCGGCTTCATCCGGATAAACACCCTTGCCGCCCATGCCCCTGGAGTCGTTGGACCCCCAGAGCTGCCATTTCCCCACGACACACGTGGCGTATCCGGCCTCCTGCATCATGTGGCCGAAGGTCCGCTCCCCGGGCTTCAGCACGCCGAAGCCGATGTAGTTGCGAAAATTGTACTGGCCGGTCATCAACTGAACCCGGGTGGGCGTGCAGAGGGGTTGAGAATAACAGTGGTTGAAACGGGCACCGGTCAGGGCCAACTCATCCAAAACCGGTGTTTGGTAAGCCGTGCTCCCGTAGCAGCCAAGGGTCTCCCACCCGAGATCGTCGGCCATGATGAGGATCACGTTGGTGGGCCGCTCCTGCCCGGAGCAGGATGAGACCCCACCGGCCGCCGCCACGGCCGCTGCGCCGGCTCCGGTCGTCATCAGAAAGTCTCGACGCGTGATGTTCTGCACCTGCATCCCTCCTCACCTCAAGGGCCGGACACCGCCCCGAACGGCCCTCCTCGAATCTTGAACGCGTAGGCATACTTGCAGGGTCTCTCGCCCTCTTCCTGCAAGGCATCCGGCAGGGAGATGGTCAGGCCCGGGGCCGCGTCGGCAGCTGTGCCATCACCTGCGGAAGCCTCGAACGACCAATCCAGAGGCTGACCATAGCCCAGCATGAAGATCTCGGAGCCCGCCTCGGGCTGGACGTGGTGAAGGGTGAGGTCCTGTCCGGGCCACCCCAGGCTGATGGCGTAAATGTGGTCGCCGGCGTAGGTGTAGCGGACCCCTTCCCCGTCTTCGTAGTGGGCCCACAGACGACTCCCGTAGATGGCTTCCCCGTTCACATCCATCCAGTCACCCATCTCGGCTAGACGCTCCACGCTGGCCCGGGGAATCAGACCCTCCGCCGTGGGTCCTACGTTCAGGAGGTAGTTCCCGCCCTTTGCCGCGATATCCACCAGGTTGTGGATGAGCGTTTCGGCCGACTTCCAGTTCTCGTCTGTCGACTTGAATCCCCATGTGTCGTTCATGGTCATGCAGGATTCCCAATCCAACGTGGAGGTGCCTTCGAGGATCTCCTGCTCCGG
>JBDHGR010000143.1:0-9145 GCA_039589815.1 Gemmatimonadota bacterium
GTTGAAGGACCCTGGCTTCACTCCATCCACGTGCCCGTTGTTGCCCATAACCCGGCACCACAATCCGAGAAAGGGACGGGATGGCGACTCCGGCTCCCCATTCCGGCACCGCCCCTCCCGTCAGGGAATCGAATGCGGATTGATCCGGGGCAATGAACAGCGACAAACCTCTCGGGAGACTGTCCGGGAGGCCCGGAAGGGAGGGGAGCCCTTCCAGGAACTCACCGATCCTCCGGGCTCGGAGTGAGTCGGCGCCGAGGTACGCCACGTCGACACGCATACCGCGGATCCATGCAAAGGACCGGCCTTCCGTCTGCTGATCCTGGATGGCGGAGGCTAGGATCATCCCCGCGACTAAAAGAGCCGGGGCGGGCAAGAACATGACGAGAGGTTCAGGTGGGGGCCGAAAGGTCGGCTAGGTGGGCCCGAGCATCCTCGTTTCCGGGATTGAGCTCAATGGCCCGATTCAGGAAGAGGTTGGCCAGGTCGGAGTCCCCCACCTCCGTCGCGATTTGGCCAAGCTTCAAGAACACATCGTCCCCGAGCGATGGATCCAACTTGACGGCCTGTTCGTAATGGCTCTGAGCCGCTTGGATATCACCCCTCCGGAAGGCCTGATCGCCAAGGTTCTTGTGGGCCTGTGGGGGCACCTCCGAGCCGGAGTTGACCGCTCTGATGAAGTACTGCTCGGCCGCTTCGTGATTCCCGGTATGGTCCAGGATCGCTCCCGTATTCACGAGGATCGCTGTTTCGGTCGGATGAGCCTTGAGGCCCTCCCGTCCCAACGATATGGCCTCCTCGAGATGCCCTGCTGCCGCCGATGCCAGAACCGAAAAAGCGTAGTAGAGGGGGGACGGGGTTTTCCTTCCAACTTTATCCCGATACCTGAAGAACGTGGCTCGGGCCGAGGTCGCATCCCCACCCCTCAACTCCGAGATGCCTATCGATAAAACCACCTCCGGATCTCCACCCGTCACCGCCTCGGCTTTCCTCAGGACCCCGAGAGCCTCATCGTGCCGCCCCAGGTGCTCCAGGGCCAACGCAAGGTTCCGAAGCGCTTCCGGGCTAGAGGCTTTCTCCGGGGGTATGGCCTCGAGGTGCTTGAGAGCCCCTTCTGCATTCCCGCTTTTCAGGTCGATAAGCCCGAGGTGGAACCTGGCCGTTGGTTCAGCAGGATCCAGATCCAGGGCAGTCTTGTATTCTTCGGCGGAATCTTCCAGCATACCGGCCCTGTAGAAGGCTTGTCCCAGCCTCACGCGTTCTTGAAGGCGCGAGTCATCCTCCTCGCCGTGGGCCGCGGCTTTCTCACCAAGGTCCTTGGCAAAACCGGCTTGAACCAGCTCGTAGATCGCCTTCCCCGTCTCGAACTCCACCAACCCGGACTCCTCCACCACCTCCGTGACGGTCCTCCTGCCATCCAGAAGGGAAAGGATCTTCTTCTGGTTTCCGGTGAGGTCCACATCGCCAACTTCTTTCGGATCTCGGGTCATTCTGTAAATGAGATCCAGGGAATGAACCTCCTTTTCGATCACCGACCACTCGTCCACCCTCCGGGCGCCTTCCATCAGGAGGCCGTCGGTGCTGAGAGCCACCAACAAGACCTGATCCCGGTCGGGGAATTCGTCAGGATTGAAGTGGAAAGTCCCCTGGTCCCACGTAAAGAGATGGTATACCGCCTCCTGGACCTGAACAGCCACCCATCTCTCGAGTTCCTCCGCAGAAACGGCCTCCAACTCCACCAGGATCTCTCCAAGCCTTTTCTGGCTCTCCTTGCCCTGCTCGTCCATGGCCCGAGAAAGGTCCCCGGGTTGGATCACACCGTTCTTGACCAGAATCTCTCCGAGTCGATCGGGGCGGTTCAGAACAAAAGCGTACACGACCTTTCCATTTTCGAAGTAGATGTACCCGAAATTGGACCGGTCCGTGACGGTCAAACACCCTGACTTCCGCCCCAAGGATATCAACTGGCAGATATCCGCCAAGCTGACATCGGCAAGGGACCCCTCAATGGCAGCCATCAACCCGCCTCCTCCACGATTCGATCAGCCACCCTGGGCCATTCCATGACGACCTTCTCTGGCGATGGCACCCATTCCTGAGCTGCATCCGCCCCCCCCGCACCGGCAGCCAAGGAGTCGAGGATCTCCCCTTGGTCCCCGGCATTAGCGGCACCCGCACCCTCGCCATGGGCCGGGACCTTCGGCTGGAAGGACATGATCCATTCAAGGTCTTCGTCGGAAACGTCTTTCTTTTCCACCCTCTCAGGTACAGGCTCCGGGGCAGGCTCCTGCAGGGTGTCCTGCAGCTCTGCCGAGAGATCCTCCTGATCAACTTCAACCTCGACCACCAGGCCCCCTTCCAGTCGAGCCCTCAATCGATCGTCCAGGGCGGAGATCCGGTTGGGCGGCCGGTCCGCTGCGATCATGATCCTGGCCCGACGTCGGGAAAGAGCCTCGAACAGGTGAAAGAGCTCCTCTTGCGCCCGCTCCGTCCCTTCCAGGACCTCTGCCCCGTCGATGAGAAGGAGGTCCGCCACCCACCAGCGCTCCCGCCACGCTCCCGCCACCCCCGCAGAGAGGGAGCGAATGAACTCCTCGGCAAAGGTCTCGACAGAAACCATGGCCACCTTCGAATCCTCCTCGGCGGCCAGCCTGCTTCGACCCGCAGCCTGCAGAAGGGCGCGGGCAGCCATCCCGTCGGCACTCCAGACGTAGAGGGGGTTGTACTCGGCTCGGTCGGTGGACACCAGCTGGTCCGCAGCTCGCAGCACGAGTTTGGGGAGATCCCCCCCCAACTCCTCCAGGGTTGGCCCCGGGGAAAGCTCGGGAAAGGGTTTCGCCCGCTCCTGGGCGGAGGCCAGAAGAGCTTCGGCCTCGGTCAGGCGCTCTGGATCCCGGAGGACGCCATGAGCCGCCTCCGGCCAGGGGTTCCCGACAGCCTCCAACCCCGCCTCGATACCCTTCAGCCGTTGGACGGCGGATTGGAACCCCTTGATAAGCCCGTCGAGATTCCCGGGAGCGGTGTCCTCCGTCATCCTCTTCCGGAGGCCGGCGCCGCTGAATCCGTCCGCCTCGGCTTCTTCGGCCGACTCCCGAAGTCGCTTCCGCCAAAGCGCTTCCTGCGCCTGGACCTTATCAGCGACCGTGCCTGAGAGTTCGTCCAGGAACTGCCCCAGCTCGGAACCGGACTCCTCCTCCTCTTTTGGTGCTCCCTGTTCCAGGAGGAAGGTCACATCCTCCGGGGAAAGGACCCGATCCCCTTTTCCTAGGATGTCCAGAATCCGATTCAGAGCCTCCTCCAGCTCGCCGACCGTGGTCCACGGAAACCGCCCGATCGCATCGGCGACGGCGGGTTCCAGTGGGCTCCCTCTGGTTTCGGCCCACTTTGTGACGATCGCAACACGGGTCTCGTACTCCGGGGCACCGATGGCTACCAGGAGGCCTCCCTCGAGACGAGTCCGAAGAGCGGCACCCAGGCCATCGATGTCCGCCGGTGGCCGGTCGCAGGCCAACACGACCTGCTTTCCTTCTCCGGTGAGGGCCTTCAGAGTCGAGAGAAGGACGTCTTGAACGTCTTTTTGAGGTGTCAGGAACTGAACGTTGTCCAGAAGGAGGATATCCACGTCGGCGAATCGGGCCTGGACTTCGGCCTCCCCCTTCACCCCCGAGGCTCCCACAAATGCGCGCAGGAATTCGTCGGGCGTTTGATACTCCACCACCTTGTCAGGGTAGACCATCTCCACGTGCCGGGCGATGGCGCCCAGGACGTGGGTTTTTCCCAGCCCCTCGGCGGCAAAAATGAAAAGGGGGTTGTAGCTCACGCCCGGCCTTTCCGCAGCCCGGCGGGCAGCAGCCGAAGCCAGCCGGTTCGCGGGCCCGACCACGAAGCTCTCAAAAGTGAAGCGTGGATCTAGTTTTGCCATCGTCCTCTGGCCCATTGCACAACCGAAGCCATGTCTTCGGCCGGCGGAGCGCGAAACCTCATCTCCTCTCGGGTCACTGGGTGTTCGAAACTCAGGTCCGAGGAATGCAGCATCTGCCGGGCGGCCCGGCGATCCAGTTCCCGTGCCCAACCCCGAACGTCCCCCCCCATTCCTTTGACCCACTTGGCCCCATAAGCTCTATCTCCCACCACCGGATGGCCCAGGTGGGCCAGGTGAACCCTGATCTGATGGGTTCGACCGGTCTTGAGCGACACATCAATGTGGTCGGCCGCCGGCCACCTCTCCCTGACCCGGATCCTCGTCACCGCCCTCCGCCCCCCCTCGACCACCGCCATTTTTTTCCGATCTCGAGGGTCCCGGCCCACTGGCGCATCCACGGTCAACGGCGACTCTGGGAGGTGGCCCCAGGCCACAGCCCTGTAGATACGACGAACTTCTCGCCTGCGGATAGCATTGGAAAGGGCCAGGTGAGTTTCATCCCCTTTCGCAACCACCATCAGGCCCGACGTGTCTCTGTCGAGTCGGTGCACGATACCCGGCCTCAGCTTCCCTCCGATCCCAGATAGATCTTTGACATGGTGGAGAAGAGCGTTCACCAGGGTTCCGTCGGAATGGCCCGGGGCAGGATGAACCACGATCCCGGCGGCCTTGTTCACGACCAGGAGGTACTCGTCTTCGAAGACCACATCAAGGGGGATGTCCTGGGCTTCAACAGCCAGGGGTTCCGGCGGGGGAACATCCACCTGCACTACCTGACCGGGGGAAACCAGGTCGGATTTTTTCGGCGACCGGCCTCCAACCCTCACGGACCCGTTCTCGATGAGGCCCACGCACCGGGAACGTGAGAACCCCAGGCGTCTGGCCAAAAAACGATCCAGGCGGTCTTCCGCGCCCTCTTCAACCACGAGGCGATGAGTCTGGTTTCCGCGAAGTTCCGTGGCGGACCTCCTCAATCGTCCAGGCGGGAAAGACTGATCCTGGTATCGTGACCGTCCAGGTCCACGTCCACGGAGTACTGGAACTCCGGACCGTCTTCCCCTTCTCCGATCATGTATGCCCGGGCAAGGGTCTCTCCGGTGATGAACCCCTCAAAGGCCAGTGCCGCGTCGGAAACAGCTTCTGAGCCTGCCACGCCCAGGGAAATCCGATCTGTGATGTCGAGCCCCGAATCCTTACGCAATCGCTGGATCCGGTTGACCAGCTCCCGGGCCAACCCCTCCTGACGGAGCGCCTCGTCCAGGGTGGGGTCCAGAGCCGCCGTATAGGTACCATCACTCTGGACCACCAGCCCCTCCTTCGCCTCCTCTTGTATCTCCAGGTCCTCCGGCTCGAGGGGGAACGACTCTCCCCCGACCTGGACCACAACCGTTTCTCCATTCCTGATTGCACGAAGCGCCTCGGTAGGAAGAGCCCTGATGGCCGTTGCCGCCTCTTCACTCCGCTGCTGAAACCGAGGACCCAGCGCCCGGAAATTCGGCTTCGCTGCGAGTCCGACCAGCCCTTCGGCCGACCCCAGAAACGCCACGTCCTTCACATTCAGCTCATCCTTCAGGAGGTCCAGCAGGTCCCCGTCCAGGGTCATTCCTCCAGGGGTGACCGCATACATTTTCCCCAACGGCTGGCGAACCCGGATCTGCACATCTTCCCGAGCGGCCCGCCCCAGCGACACCAGGGCCCTGACCGCCGTCATGCCCTCTTCCAGGCCTCCGTCGACCTGGCTGGTTTCAGGCACCGGGAACGGGGCCAGGTGGACGCTCTCGGTGGTGAGAGCCCGGTGGATCCAGTCGGACACAAAAGGAGTCACCGGGGCAATAGCCCTGGCGAGCCCTACCAGCACCTCCCAGAGAGTTCTGAAAGCCGCCCTCGAGTCGGGCGAATCTCCGCTGCCCCAAAACCTGCTCCTGGACCGGCGGACGTACCAGTTGGAAAGATCCTCATTCAGGAAAGCCACGACGGCCCGATAGGCCCGGGTGAGATGGAATCTATCCAGCTCCGTTTCCACCTCGACCATCAACGAGGCGAAACGGGAAAGGACCCAGCGGTCGATGATGGGCCGTGCCCCAGGATCCGGATCGGCATCGGAAGGGGCCCATCCCTCTGCAGAAGCGTAGAGGGAGAAAAACCGATAGGTGTTGAAAAGGGTGTCGAAGAACCTACGTGCAGATTCCCGGACGCCCTCCGGGTCATACCGCTTCGATGCCCCAGGCTGGCTGACCGTAACCAGGTACCAGCGGACGGCGTCGGCTCCGTGTTCCCCGACAGCATCCCAGGGGTCCACCACGTTCCCCCGGGATTTGGACATCTTCAGCCCCTCTTCATCCAGGATATGGCCGTTCACGATTGCGTTCCGGAAGGGTGTCCCCCTCCCCAGCATGACGGAGATGGCCAGGAGGGAGTAGAACCAACCCCGGGTCTGGTCTATCGCTTCACAGATAAAATCCGCAGGGAAGTGGCTGTCGAACTCCTCTTGGTTTTCGAAAGGGTAGTGCCATTGGGCGAAAGGCATGGCCCCTGAGTCGAACCAGACGTCCACCACCCCCGGTGTCCGCCGCATGGTTCCCCCACAGGTAGGACAGGGAAGGGTAACCTCGTCGATGAACGGCCGGTGTGGGTCAAAGCCGTCCGGGAGGCCTCCGGCCAGTTCCTTCAGTTCCTCAAGACCACCCACCCACACCACATGCTCCTGGTCGGTTTCGCAAACCCAGGCGGGTAGCGGGGTTCCCCAATACCGGTCACGGGAGAGGGCCCAGTCCACGTTGTTCTCGAGCCATTCCCCGAAACGCTTTTCACCGACCTCCGGGGGCAACCAACCGATCGCTCTGTTCTCCCTGAGCATCTCCTCTTTGAGAGTAGAGGTGGCCGCAAACCATGAGTCCCGAGCCATGTAGATGAGGGGCGAGTCACATCGCCAACAATGGGGATAGGAGTGAACGATGGTCTCGCTGGAGTGCAGGTTTCCGCGCTTCCGGAGCTCCTCCACCAGGACGGGATCCGCGTCCTTCACGAACATCCCTCCCACAACCGGTATGTCTTCCAAGAACCGGCCCGCGTCATCCACGGGCCTGAGCATGCTCAAGCCATGGCGTCGGCCCGCGGTGTAGTCATCGGAGCCAAAAGCCGGGGCCATGTGGACGATACCGCTTCCTTCCTCGGCGCTGACAAAGTCCTCCAGGACCAAGGACCAACTGTTTTCTGGGTCCGTCGGCGTGGGAACCAAATCCAAGGGTCTCTGGT
Organism: Gemmatimonadota bacterium; assembly: GCA_039589815.1. Lineage (GTDB taxonomy): Bacteria > Gemmatimonadota > Gemmatimonadetes > Longimicrobiales > Gaopeijiaceae > JABDNZ01. The sequence goes on from JBDHGR010000143.1 coordinate 7,178, forward strand.
AACGACGCCCTGCCAACTCGTCGGCCGAGTAAAGACGAACGATCTCCACCCCCTCGCCGAGGACTTCCTCCGCCCGGGCTTCGGCCAGGATCAGGCGTCGGTCACCGACAGCGACCTCAGCGTACCTGAGGTTCGGGTGGAGAGCCAAACCCACATTGGCTGGAACCGTCCATGGAGTCGTTGTCCATGCCAGGAACGCCCTGCCGGCCGAATCCACCTCGCCGTTTTCATCGAGAAGGGGACACAGGAAGAAAAGCGAGGCGTCGTCGATATCCCTGTAACCCTGAGCTACCTCATGTGAGGAGAGGGAGGTGCCACAACGAGGACAGTATGGCAGGCTCTTGTACCCCCGGTACAGGAGTTTCCGGTTCGCCAACTCCTTGAGAACCCACCATACCGACTCGATATAATCTGTGTGGTAGGTTACGTAAGGTCGGGTATAATCGAGCCAGTACCCGATCCGTTCGGAGAGTTCTTCCCAGTCCTTTTTGTAGGTGAAGACGGATTCCCTGCAAACCTCATTGAATCGCTCGATCCCCAGTTTTTCAATCTCTGGCTTCCCGCTGATTCCCAGCTTTCTCTCCGCCTCGATCTCCACGGGGAGGCCGTGAGTGTCCCAGCCCGCAATGCGTGTAACGTTCCGGCCCATCATGGTCTGATGACGACAGACCAGGTCTTTCAGCGTCCTGCTGATGACATGATGCAGGCCCGGCTTTCCATTGGCAGTGGGAGGACCCTCATAGAATACGAACGGCGTCCCCCCGGCCGTGAGCTCGAGGGTTTTTCGAAAGAGGTCTTCTTCCCGCCAGGTCTTGAGGAGTCCCTCTTCCAGACGCAGCAGGGTTTCGGGCAACTCCGGATATCGCATGAGAGAACGATGGTTTCAGGGTTAGGAGAGGCGAGCCACAACGCCACGAACGACGGCGGAAAGGCTCGGTTCTGCCTTTCGGGCCGTTTCGATGATTGTGGCTACATCAATGGGATCCAATGAATCCGGGAGGCACGAATCGGTGATGATGGTAAGCCCCATGACCCGCATGCCCATGTGCCGCGCGACGATGACCTCCGGAACCGTCGACATTCCCACAACGTCGGCCCCCATCCCCCGGAGCATGCGGTACTCGGCCCGGGTTTCCAGGTTCGGCCCTTGGACGGCCACGTATACGCCACTGTTGAGGGGGATGCCCTCCTTCGCCGCCACTTCCTGAGCCAGGCCCTGGAGCTCCCGGTCATAGGGCTCTGACATATCCGGAAACCTGGGCCCCAACTCGTCCAGATTCGGACCCACCAGAGGGTTGTCCCCCAGGAGGTTGATGTGGTCTTCGAGAAGCACCAGCTCGCCAGGATTCCAGAGCGGGTTCATCCCTCCGCAAGCGGCGGAAACCACCAGCACCTCGGCACCAAGGAGGGCCATCACCCGGATCGGGAAGGTCACCTTCTGAAGGTCATACCCCTCATAGAGATGAAAACGGCCCTGCATCGCCACGACTGGGGCGTCGGCCAGCGTGCCCAGAATGAGGCGTCCCTGGTGGCTCTCCACCGTGGAAAGGGGAAAATGTGGGATCTCGCCGTAGGGGATAGAAGCCTGCTCCTCGATCTCCCCTGCCAGCCGCCCAAGCCCGGTCCCCAGAACGATGCCGATCTTTGGCTCCAGAGCGCACTGGGCCCTGACAGTATCCGCGGCCTCCCTGAGGGAGGCCATGTGGTCTTCCGGTTTGCGTCCCGAACTCGCCATACCCTACCCTTCTGTTCCCCTCTCCTCCTCTTCCTTCTTCAGAAGGGAGAAGAGCCATTTGGGTTCCTCCGGGATATCGGGGGAGTCCTCTCCTGGTTGAGCTTCCTCAGCTCCACCCTCTTCAGGTTGGGCCGGGGAGTCTTCCACCTCCTTGGCGGGGGCAAGGTCCTCGATTCCCACCGGCGCGGCAACCTCGAGGATCTGGGTCTCAAACCCACCGGGGAGCCCCGGGT
>JBDHGR010000144.1:0-9123 GCA_039589815.1 Gemmatimonadota bacterium
ATCACCGTTCAGAACGGCTTGCCATGGTGGTTCTTCGAAGGCTGGGGTGGGCCGGCCGAAGGCTACCGCTTCCAGTCGTTCGATTCCGAGGGTACCCTTGGTGCCGCCATCGAGCCCGAGCGGGTCCTCGGTTGTGTGGCCTACATGGCGGCCGAGATCGAGTCACCGGGTGTCATCCGACATGTGGAAGGCAACCGCTTTCCTCTCGGCTGGCTCGATGGCTCCGAGCGTTCGCCCTTACCGGAAGTTGCCGAGCTGCTGGCTTCCGCCGATCTGAAAACCCGTGTGCTCCCGGACATTCGTTCGGAGGTCTGGCTCAAACTCGTGGGCTCTGCTGCCTTCAATCCCATCAGTGCACTGACGGGAGCTACCATGGCGGGAATCTGTCAGCATCCAGAGGGCCGCCGGCTCGCCTGGGATGTGATGGTGGAAGTCGAACAGGTTGGTAAGGCCCTCGGGATCGCCCTTCGGGTCCCGCTGGAGCGTCGAATGGCGGGTGCCGAAGCCGTCGGCCATCACAAGACTTCGATGCTCCAGGACGTGGAGCACCGTAGGACCACCGAATGTGATGCCATTCTCGGTGCCCCTCTCGAAACGGCTGAGTTGGTGCAAGTAGATACGCCGAACCTCCGGGCGCTTCACGGAGCCCTGGAGTTGCTGACGGCTCCCTTTGCATCAAACGGGGCCTGAGCGAAACCGAATGACCTCGGTCTCCGCCCAAGAGTACCTGGAGAGATTGGCGCAACGACACACGACGCGCCCTGTTCAGCCGCCATCGGCGACGGTTCGCTCCGGTGTCATCGAACTGTGTCAGCGCGTGGAGGAGCCCGAATGGCTACCCGACCTGGTTGCTCGTCCCTGCCGGGAGCCGGCTGCTCTCTGGCACTGGAGGCAGCTCGATCGGTTGCTGAGCGAGCCCGGGGAGCTTGACGAAGCCTCCCTTGCTCGGAGGGCTTTTCACTCCCGGTGGATCCTGTCGCTCGCTGAGCCGGATTCCATCGAGTGCGGCCCACTCGTCAGCATCGTGACCCCCGTGTACAACCGAGCCGGGCTCGTGGGCGAGGCCATCGAGAGTGCTCTGGCACAGACGTATCGGCCCATCGAGGTAATCGTCGTTGACGACGGATCCACGGACAGAATCGAAGAGGCCATGGAGCCGTACCGGGGGGCCATCCGCTTCGTGCGCCAGGAGAATCGTGGCGTGTCGAACGCCCGAAACCACGGAGTCCGGCTGGCCAAAGGCGACTACCTGCATTTTCTCGATTCGGACAATCTCCTGTCTCCCGATGCTGTTGACCGTTGGATCCAGGCCTGTCGCTGTGTCGGTGATGCCGAGGTCTCCTACTGCCCGCCCCATCCACGTTGGTGGACACCGGTACGGCCCGGGTTCTTGAGACCGCCCCATGGAGGGTCGGACTGCCCGACGTCGGACCTGATGGGCGTCGTCGCCCATCGCTACCCGTTTCTCATGCTCAGCGTTCTGCTCCCTCGCTGGTTGTTTCTGGAGATCGGGGGCTTTAACGAGCGGTTGCGTTGGGAGGAGGATACTCGCTTCTGGTTCGCTCTTGGCCTCAGAGGCACCAAGGTGGTGGGACGTCGGACTCGGCGAAACCACGCACGCCCACGCCCCACCGGTTTGGCGCAGAGCCCACGTCCCGAGGGCGATCAGGGGAAAGTGGCCCTGCTCTGTGCCCTCGATGTTCTCGAATCCCCGGACCAATGGCTGCATTTCCCCAGAATGGTGCGGCGGATCACCAAAGACAGCTGCTGGCGGTGGATCGGGTCAAGTGACGAACCGTTGGTCGTGGAATCCCGGGAGCGTTTACGTGCGGAGATCGAACGTCTGGTGTCCGCCGGTCGAACCCGGGGGCTCTCTCCCCGGCCGCTGCTCCACCTCTTTCGAGCTGCGGTTCGCGAGAGTCAGCAGCGCCTGGGGGATCTTGGAGAGGCGACCCCGTACCACCGTCACTACGGGGCGGCGGTCGACCTGGCAGTGGAGAAGGCGGCGCCGATTTCTCGGGCTGACGTTGAATTCTGGCTTCCGGACATGCCTGAATCGAGTCTGGAGCCTGATTCTCTGGTCTCGCTGCATCTCCTGGCACGGGGTGGAAACGGGTTGGGCTCGATCTCTCCAGGTCCGGACTTCCTGGTTACCCTGGATCGCCTTGCCGTGACCGTCCAACCCGAGGCGTCGCCCGATGAGGATGTGGTGGGTAGCCCGTGTCTTTTGCCGGCCCTGCCGTTTCATTGTGGCGCGCTGGCGGATTGTCTGAAGCGCCAGGAGTGGAGGAAATGGAATTGTGACCGAGCCGCTTACCATGCGGCCTGGATTCTGGAGCTCCTCGCTGGCCGCGGTGAGGCTGCGGGGCCGTTGGTGAGCGTCGTGATTCCGGCCCACAACCGAACGAATCTCCTGAAGGAAGCGGTGGCGTCCTGCTTTGCTCAGACCTATGACCGGGCGGAAGTCGTTGTCGTGGACGACGGCTCGGGCGAGGACGTGGAGGAGGCTTTGCGGGAGTGGGCGGGTCGGGTGCAACTATTCCACCAGACGAACCAGGGACCGGCCGCCGCCAGGAACCTGGGGATTCAACGCGCACGGGGAGAGCTCATCCACTTCCTCGATTGTGATGACTTGCTGGCTCCCGAGGCCATCGAGAGGAAGGTCCGGGCCCTCAGGGGAATCCCGGACGCTGAGCTGGTGTTCAGTGGCGCCCGCCTGGTTGGAGATTCATCGCCTTTTGATGGGCAAGACCTCAGGTACCTGGAGCCATCGGTCGGCGGTGAAGGGTGCCCGACCCACGACCTGATGCGGGAAGTCGCCCGGCGTTATCCGTTTCTCACCAGCACCGTCATGATCCCTCGTTGGGTTCTCCTGGAAGCCGGCCTTTTTGATGAGACGCTCCGTCGGGGAGAGGATTCCGAGCTGTTCTTCCGCCTCGGTCTCCGTGACACCAAGGCCATCGCCGTGGGTGGCCGGCTTACGACTCGTAGGCTCGGCTCGGGGAACATCACTGCCAGGCCGGCTTCGGGCGTCGATCGGGCCAGGGCAACCGTTACCCAGGTCCTCCACATGATGAAGGCACCTGAAAAGTGGGGCCGAGACTCTATTGCCATCCTTCGACGTATGTTCGAGGTGGACAGATGGACACCTCTGGCTGACGAAGGGGAAGACGGTCTCGAGGATCTTAGGTCGGCGCTGCTCGATGGCGTGTACCGACTTGGAACCGGGCTCCAACAGGCGAGTGACTCACCACCGCTCTTCCTTCGGCAACTCCTGGGCGAGTTGCGGAAGGCCGAGGACGTGCGTCCGGAAACCTCTGAGACACCGTTCTATTCTCGTCTTCTCTATGCGGTCGAGAAGGCGTTGAGAGGGCGGGGCTGACCGGAGATCACCGAACTCCATCCGATCACCCGAAAGGGTTTGGTGGTTCGAGCCGAGGGGGTGAATGACCGGCCCGGCCGACACATGAATCGGCCGAGGTTTTCGAACGCATAGCAGGCGTAGCTATGCCTGGCTCGTTCCTGATGGCCCAAGGAGTGGATCTAATCCCTTCGCCGGCGGACAATGAAAAGCCATCACCCCCCCGCCAAAACCTCCGGGATCAGATCGAAAGGGATCGGGCCGGCCTGGAGGATGGCGTCGCTGAAGGCCCGCATGTCGAAGGTCTCACCCAGGCGTGCCCGCTCCGCTTCCAGGATCCGCCGGAGGCGATCCCCCCCCAGGAAATAGCTCGTCATCTGCATGGGGCCCCGCTCCAGACGTCCCCACAAGCTTTTGGCGAACTGGGGTGCCAGCAGGGCCTCCTCCTGGGAAAAGCGGAGCACCTCCTCCTCGGTCCACCCGAAGCAGTGGGCCTGCACGCTGGCGTACGCCCGGTTGGCGTTCTCCAGTCGCTTGCGCAGGTGGGCCAGGAAGGTGAGGCGGTTCCCGTTGTCCCACCCCGCGTCCAGGGCGATCCGCTCCACCAGAGTCGCCCACCCCTCGATGTAGGGCTCGTAGGGAAAGAAGATTCGAGCCTGGCGGGGGTTTCTGGCGTTGATCTTCCCCTGCATGTAGTGGCCTGGAAAGAGCTCGTGGATGATGATGGCCTTGTTGAAGTGGTTGTTGAAGGAGCGGTAGAAGTCCTCCTTCTCCGGGGCGGGGAAGGTGTCCTCGATGGTGGGGAGGCTCAGGACGGTGAAGGCCGTGGAGTCGAAGGGTGGCGCAGCGTTGACGAAGCCGATCCGCTGGGCCGGGCCGGCTTCGGGCGGCGTCAGGACGATCTCCAGCGTCCGGTCCGGGGGGAGGGTGGCGATCCCCGCGTCCCGCACGAAGACCTCGGCCTCGTGGGCGAAACGGGTAAAGACTTCCAGAGATTCCTGCTGGGTGGATGGCCGGTTCTCCTCCATGGCGGCCAGGGCCCAGGCAATCAAGGCAGTCTCCCCCGCGGGCACCGGCTCTTCCCCCCGGGTCTCGCGCCAGTGCGCCGCCGAGGTCTCGTCCATGAGGCGCCGCGTCTCCCTGATCTCCGCCAGCGCCCACTCAGCCACCTCCATGGGAGTGAGGTCCATATCGTAGTAGAGGCGAAGCTCTTCCTCAAATGCGTCCCGGCCCAGGGGGAAGGACGGGGCGCCGGCGCCTTCCTCTTCCCCGCGCCCCTCCCGGCCCCAGCGGGCGACCTCGGCGCGGCCCTGGCTCCGGATCAAGCGGAGATCGATCCTCACATCCAGGGGGACGGCGGCTGGGGCCGAGGCAATGGCCCCCAGGACCGAGTCGTTGAAGGCCACCCACGTCTGCACCCCCTCCGGTGAGCGATCGGCCGCACGGTCCAGGTAGCCCTCCAACCCCTGGGCAGCGGCCCGGTCCGGGTAGAAGTCCTTCCAGGCTTGGATGTACCCGGTGATGAGGGACTCGTACTCGTCCGTGGGCCCGTCTCCCATCTCGGGACCACCGCAGGAGAGGGACGCGGCCGCAACCGCCACCAGACACACCGGAAGGAGGATGGATCGGAGGTTGTTCACGGCTCACCCGCTTTCACAGGAAACGTGGGAAGAAGGGGAGAAGCAAGGCCGAAGACCTCCCGGCCGGCTCACTCACGGTTCAGGTTGTAGCGCATGATAGCACCGTGGGGACCGTCCACCACCCGCTCTACCCCGTAGACAGGCCCTGGGAGAACCGGGGTCGCCGCCAGCACACCGTCCAGCGCCGCCTTCGTCTCCGCCTCCCAGGTCATCTCCAGGGTGGCTCGGAGCTCGTCTGCATGGGCCAGGGTATCGATCCCCGTGATGGTGGCGGCCACCGCCGGGCGGTCCAGGACCCAACGGAGGGCGGCCGCGGCCATGGAGACGCCGGCCCGGGACGCCGCCCCGGCCAACGCCTCGAGCACCACCTGGTACCGGAGCCACCCCCCCATCTCCTCGATAATGAGCCTGTACTTCACCAGGCTTCGATTCTCCAACTTTTGGGGCGGCTCCGTCATTCCCAAGTACCTGTCCGTGAGGAAACCACCCGCCAGCGCTCCGTAGCATAGGAGAGAGATCCCCCTCTCCAGGCAGTAGGGGGCCAAGGCCCGCTTCGGCCTGCGGTCCAGCACCGAGTACTGGACCTGGTTGCTCACCACCTCCGCCCCGGCGTCCACCAGCTCCGCCAGGTGCGCATCGTCGAAGTTGGTGACGGCTAAGTGGCGGATCTTCCCCTCCCTCTTCAACTCCTCCAGCCATCCCATCACCTCCACGTAGCCCGGAACACCGGAATCCCACCAGTGGAACTGCACCAGGTCCAGCGCCTCCACCCCGAGGCGGGAGAGGGAACGGTGGATGATCCGCTCCACGTAGCCCCGATGGATGATGGGAAGGACATCCAGGTCCGGGACGAACTTCGTGTGGACCTGCACCGGCTGGCCGGACTCCGAGGCGCGGTGATGCCGGAGGAAATCCCCCAGAAGCTCCTCCACCCCCGTGTAGATGTCGGCGCAGTCGAAAGTAGTGAACCCCCGGGCCACCAGCTCCGAAAGAAAGCGCCGGGGGTCCTCGCCGGCGGGGAGCCCGCCCCCGTGCCCCCGGGAGAGCTGCCACCCCCCCACGATGATGGGGGCAATAGCGTAGTCCGGGGCGATCCGGACCTGCCGATCTTCCGCGACGGGAACCACAGGGCCTCAGTCCTCCCCCAGGGGAACCACGGTGACCTCCCCGTGCTTGAAGGTGGTGGTGCCGGTGCGGGTGATTCGGAAGAGGGCACCGCAATTCGGGTCCGGGCAGGCCACAAGGGTATCCGTGGTCATCCAGTCGTTGGGGTCCGTCATCCGCTGCTTCGCCGAAAGGAGGGGGAGTAGGGCCGCCAGCGGGTAGAGGGGGAAGGTCTGCCCCGGTGGGAAGGAGAGGTTCTCGCCCGAGAGCAGGAAGTAGTCCCCGGGGCGGTGGTTGCACACCATGGGCCGGTCGGTGGCCACCACTTCAACCCGGAGGTCGTAGAGCGTGAAGGTGTCGTCGCCGGCGGGCATCGTGTCTCCTGGTTGAAGCTCCGGGCAGCGCCCTGAAGAGTATCCCCTCGGAGCTCCGGGGCAAAGCAGATCCGCCCCCCCGGGGCTCTCCTTCTTCCCAAGGCCCTGGCCTGCCCCTACCTTCCCGGCCGATTTCCACCGGGAGGCGCAGGATGGACCAAGAACCGCCAGGTCCCTCAGGACAGGCGACCCTTCAGTATTGGGGCGGCGCCCTGGGGGCGTTTCTCCCCTTCGCTTTTTTCCTGATGGGCGTCATGGTCCTGGGGTTCTCCGGGGCACCGGTGGAGACCGGATTCTGGCCGGTCCTCCTGGCGGCCCTCATGGTGGGCCTCCTCCTGGCCCGGGACCGGAGCGCCTACAGCGAGGCCATCCTGGCCGGAATGAGCCGCCCGCTGGTCATGGTACTGGTCATGGCCTGGCTCCTGGCGGGGGTCCTGGGCACCCTCCTGGCCGAGAGCGGGCTCGTCCCAGCCCTGGTGTGGCTGGGGCGGGCAGCGGCCGTCTCTGGGGGAGGGTACGTGGCAGCGGCCTTCCTGATCACCTGCCTGGTGGCCACCGCTACGGGGACCAGCTTGGGAACCATACTCGTCTGCGCACCCATGCTCTATCCCGGCGGCGCCGGGATGGGGGCCGATCCCGCCTGGCTCATGGGCGCCATCATCGGGGGAGCTACCTTCGGGGACAACGTCTCCCCGGTCTCGGACACCACAATCGCCTCGGCCAACACCCAGGGGGCCGACATGGGCGGGGTGGTCCGCAGCCGGATGCGTTACGCCCTCCCGGCAGCCTTCCTGGCCTTGATCGCATTCAGTGTCTGGGGCGGAGGAGCGCCGGCGCCAGGGCGCGTGCCCGGATGGGACGGCCAGGCGGGCCCAGGAGGTCTGGTCATGCTGGCGGTCCCGGCGCTGGTCATCGCCCTCCTCATCCGGCGGCGGCATCTCGTGGAAGGGCTCATGATGGGAATCCTGGCGGCGGTGGTCCTGGGTCTCGTCACCCGCCAGTTCACGGCGGGCGACCTCTTCTTCCTGGACCTGGAGGCCTACAGCGCCAGCGGGCTCCTCCTCAACGGGATGCAGCGGGGGGTGGGAGTGTCCATCTTCACCATCCTCCTCATGGGGTTGGTCGCGGGGGTGGAGGGGGCCGGGTTGGTGGAGCGGATGGTGCGCACCGCTACCGGGGGCGCCACCACGGCGGCCCAGGCCGAACGGCGCATCTTCGCCACCGTCTCGGTGGCGGTGATCCTCACCACCCACGCCGCGGTGGCCATCCTGGCCGTGGGGGAGATCACCCGGGAGGTGGGAAAGAGGTTCGGCATCTCGGGCTACCGGCGGTCGAACCTCCTGGACGTCACGGTGTGCACCTACCCCTTCCTCCTCCCCTTCTTCATCCCCACGATCCTGGCGGCCAGCACGACGGCAGGGATGGAGGGTTTCGGCGCGCCCCGCCTCTCCGCCTGGACCATCGGGCTCCACAACGCCCACTCCTGGGCCCTTCTCCTGGTCATCCTGTTCGCGGTGGGGACGGGGTGGGGGAGAGGGGCGCCGGCGTCAAGATAGATCTCGCCTCCACCAGGATAGCTCCCAATAGATTGGACTCGCGGCTCTTCAGGGGTGGAGCTGGAGGTTCTCCTCGGAAGCGTCTGGGATCGGTACCCACGCGCTGAAGGGAGTGCTCAGGCGGGCCCACCAGGACAACGCCCTTGCTGGCGGCCGGGAAAGAAGCGTCTGCCCAGGTGAGGCCAACCTCGCCTTATAAGGTCACACTAACCGTCCCAGTCGATACATGCATCGGCCCTGCCTTGAGCCCGGTGGGAAAGGGTAGGGATCGGGAAGACAGGAGATAGCTCCCCTCCATCCCCTCCCCTCACTGCTCGCCCTCGTAGTCAATCGAGTCGGCAAGCCTGAGAGTTGAACCGGCGTTTGGCACCTCTTCCCGCTGCCCCTCTCAATCGCAATCTTGTACGGCATGGCTGACCAACCCCCAAGGTACCAGCGGTTCTTTGCGGAATTGAAGCGCCGCCGGGTTTTTCGTGTGATGGCATTGTATGGCGCCGCCTCCTTTGCCCTGCTTCAGGCTGTCGACATCCTGGTGCCCGTCCTGGGGCTCTCCTGACTCGGTGACGCAGGGAGCTGCCTTCCTTCTTCTTCTCGGCGCTCCGGTGGCCATATTCCTGGAGTGGGCGTTCGAGTTGACGCCTGAGGGCTTGCGGCGCACCGTCGACCCGGCCCCGGGGGAGCTAACCGGAATCCTCAGCGCCCCCGCCTCCAAGCGCTGGCTGTCCGGTCTGTTTGCTCTCGCGGGAATGACGGCTTTACTGGCAGGGGCATGGTACGTGGGGCGGCAATCGGTATCCATGGCCGGCCCCGATGCAGCCGAAGAGTCGTTGCCCTCTATCGCGGTCTTGCCGTTCGTCAATATGAGCTCCGATCCGGAGCAAGAGTTCTTTTCCGAGGGCATCGCAGAGGAACTTCTGAACCTGCTTGCCACAATCCCTGAACTGCGGGTCGCCGCTCGGACCTCTTCGTTCTCGTTCAAGGACCAGAACGTGGAGATCTCCGAAATCGCCCAGCGACTGAAAGTAGCCCACATACTTCAAGGTTCGGTGCGGAAGTCCGGCAACCAGATGCGCATTACAGCGCAGTTG